>CALMLK010000055.1 GCA_937868035.1 uncultured Alphaproteobacteria bacterium | reverse complement strand
CGCGGGCCTCACGGAGTGGCATGGTCAGCAGGTGTTCGCCGCTGAAGGTGCCGCTTCCGGCATTGCTGGTTTCGGCCGGGAATGTGGCGGCGGTGATCTCGTCGTGACCCTCGCCGGCAGCGAGAATCATGATGCGCTCGACGTTGTTGCGGAGTTCGCGCACGTTGCCGGGCCAGTCCCGGGTCTGCAGCAGGGCTATGGCATCATCGGCAAAGCGGCGCGCCGGTTGCCCGGAGGCGTTGGAATAGGTGCGGGCAAAGTGTTCGATGAGGAAGGGAATGTCCTCGCGCCGCTCGGCCAGGGCCGGCACGCGCACCGGCACCACGCTGAGGCGGTGATAGAGGTCTTCACGGAAAGTCTGTGCCGCGATGGCGGATTGAAGATCGCGCGCCGTGGACGACAGGATGCGCACGTCCACCTTCACCTTCTTCATGCCGCCGACACGCTGGAAGGTCTGGTCGAGCAGCACGCGCAACACCTTCGCCTGTGTTTCCAGCGGCATGTCTGCAACCTCGTCGATGTAGAGCGTGCCGCCGTGGGCCTCTTCCAGTGCGCCGATAGCCTGGCCCTGTCCGTCGCCCTGTTCCAGCCCGAAGAGATTCTCCTCCAGCCGTTCCGGCGCCATGGTGGCGGCGCTCAGCACCACGAATGGACCGCTGGCGCGGGTGGACATGGCATGGAGCGTGCGCGCCACCAGTTCCTTGCCCGAGCCCATGGATCCCATGATCATCACGCGGCTGTTGGTGGGCGCGATTTTCTTCAGCGTCTGCTTCAGCATCTTGATGGCGGCGGACTGGCCGATCAGCTCCGCATCGAATCCGCTGCGGCCCTTCAGTTGCTCGTTCTCGCGCTTCAGCCTTGTGTTTTCGAGAGCGCGGCTCACCACCAGCAGCAGGCGGTCGGCATTGAACGGCTTCTCGATATAGTCGTAGGCACCACGCTTGATGGCCGCCACTGCGGTTTCGATGTTGCCGTGACCCGAGATGATGATGACCGGCAGGTCCGGCACGCGCTGCTTGATCTCCAGCAGCAGGTCGAGGCCGTCCAGCTTGGAGCCTTGCAGCCAGATGTCGAGGATCACCAGCGAAGGGCGGCGTGTGGCCACTTCGGCAAGTGCGGCATCGGAATTGTGCGCGAGCCTGGTCTCGAAGCCCTCATCCTGCAGGATTCCGGAAATCAGTTCGCGGATATCCGCTTCGTCGTCGATAATGAGAATGTCAGCAGCCATGGTTCAACCCAACGCGTCCTCAACAGGTGTTTGTTCCAGCACGTCGATGCGCGGGAAATGGAGTGTGACCCGGGCGCCCTGCCCGGTCGGCGCATCGGAGAGCGTGAGCGATCCGCCGTGCTCCTCCATGATGCGCTTGACGATGGCGAGACCGAGGCCGGTGCCCTTCTCGCGTGTTGTCATGTAAGGCTCGGCCAGCCGGTGGCGGTTTTCCTGGGGCAGGCCAATGCCGTTGTCGGTGACGGAGAGATAGGGCGCGCCGCCCTTCATGCCGTAGCTGACGACAATGTGGCCCTGCTCCATCTCGTGTGACGTGAGCCGCGGCTCGATCGCCTCGCGGGCGTTCTTGACGAGGTTGGTCACGGCTTGGGTGACGAGGCGGCGGTCGAAGGCGAACACGGGAACATCCGACTCGCGCTTGATTTCAATCTGGGTGTCGGCTGCCGAGACACGCTGGAGCACGGTAGCATCCGACACAACATCCTGCAGGCTGTTGGGTTCGGGCACGGCTTTCGGCATGCGGGCGAAGGAGGAGAATTCGTCAACGATGCGTCCCAGATCGCCCACCTGGCGGATGATGGTGTCGGTGCACTGTTCGAACACGGCGCGGTCCGAGGTGATTTCCTTGAGGTACTTGCGCTTGAGGCGCTCGGCGGAAAGCTGGATCGGTGTCAGCGGGTTCTTGATTTCGTGGGCGATGCGGCGGGCGATGTCGGCCCAAGCGGAATTGCGCTGCGCCGAGACGAGGTCGGTCATGTCATCAAAGGTGAGGACGTACCCGTGTTCGGCATCGTCGGAGCGTTCGGTGGTGATGCGGAGGAAGAGGTTCTTGTCGCGGCCGTCCGCCGTCATCTCCACCTGACCTTCAGCCGAACCCGAGGGCCGCGACAGGGCGAGGTCGAAGAGTTTGGCGAATTCCGGCACGCTGTCAGTGAGCGGCGTTCCGAACAACTCCCCTTCGCTCTTTCCCAGCAGCGTCATGGCAGAGCGGTTGACGATGGAAATGCGGAAGTCCGGATTGACACCGATGACGCCGGCACTGACGCCGGAGAGCATGGCTTCGGTAAAGCGCCGCCGCGCATCGAGCTGTTCATTGGTGTAGACCAACTGGTCGCGGTGCAGCGTGATCTGGTCGGTCATCATGTTGAAGGTGTTGGAGAGCGTCACCAGATCGCCGGGGCCATCCACCGTTGCCACCTTGGCGGCGAAGTTGCCGCGCGCCACGTCGCGGGCGGCGTTGAGCAGCCGGACGATGGGTGAGACAAGGTTGTCGGCAAAGCGCAGGGCGGCCAAGAAGGCCGCCAGGAGGAACAACATGGCGACGAGCGCATAGACCAGGGCGAACGTGACCTGCACCCCTGCTCGCTGTGCCATGAGCCGATCGTATTCGGCCTTTGCATCGCGCGTCTTGGTGAGTTGGTCGATCACCACGGGCGAGATGAGGCGGTAGACATAGAGGTAGAGGTTCTCGTAGCCCTGCAGTTTGACCATGGCGCGCACGACGTTGCCGCCGCGGCCCGGCTGGATGATCACGGCATCGCCGCCCTTGGCCTTGTCAAGGTTGTAGGTTTCAGGCGCGATGAACTTGATGCGGTCGTTGGCAGTGACACTCACGTCGATCCGCTTGGAGGCGGGCTCGAAAATATAGACGGCGGCGAGGTTGCGCAGTGCCGCATGGCGGGCGACGCGGCGGACGAAGGCCTGACGGTCGTCGGTATAGAGCTTGGCCTGCTGGGCAAGATCGGCGGAGATCCCGGCGAGGTCGTTGCGGGTCGCCTCCCCTGCGTTGGTGAGGTAGGCCTCGGCGACGGTTGTGGCGGTGTCGACGATGTTCCGCGTGCGCTCCGAAAACCAGGCATCGAGGCCGCGGTTCAGGGTAACGGCGGCGAAGGCCGCGACCAGCAAGGCGGGAGCAACGGCGACGATGGAGAAGAGGCCGACAAGGCGAAGGTGGAGGCCTGCACCTGCCGTGCCCCGGGCGCGGTCGCGCAGCAGGCGGATGATCTGAACGCCCACCACAAGCGCCATGAGCAGCACCACGGTGAGGTTGGTCAGCAGGAGCAACTGCACGACCTGTTCGCTGGGCCGCACGGGTGTCAATCCGGTCAGCACTCCGAAGGTCGTCAGACCAACGAGGATGCCCAAGACCACCAGCACCAGTGCCACCCCGGTGAGGTGGCTGCTGAAACGTGCAGGCAGAACATGGTCCGAAAGGCTGCGAAGCGGCATGGGTTGCACTATGCAACCGACTGTGGCGAAAATTCAACAGTCCATGTTGCAAAAATACAAAGGCGGGAGAATGTCTGCTATGGCAATCTGCTTCACGTCCTGCGTCAGGAGGACGCCATAACACCCCGCATTGGAACGACTTTCCGCTCTCTCAGTTTGGCGCGAAGGGTGTTCCGGTTGATTCCGAGGAGATCAGCGGCGCGCAATTGGTTGCCATGGGTCGCCGCCAAGGCGGCCCGCAACAGCGGCGGCTCGATCTCGGCGAGGATGCGTTCGTAGAGTCCGGGGGGCGGCAAGCCTTGCCCAAAGCCTGCGAAATAATCGGCAAGATGGGCTTCCACGAATCCGGGCAGGTCCGCCTCTGCGCCTGCCCCGCCGTTGTTGGCGGCGAGTGCTTGCAGCGGCGGCATGGACGCCAGTTCGCGCTCGACAGCCGAGAGGGGAATAACGTCGTCCACCTCCATGGCCAGGAGGCGCTTCACCAGGTTTTCCAGTTCACGCACGTTGCCGGGCCAGCGGTGCGTCAACAGCCGGTTCATGGCATCGGGGGCGATGTCCTTGCGCGGAAGGCCATCCTTTTCGGCACGCACGAGAAAGTGGCGAACGAGATCGGGAATGTCCTCGGTACGCTCGCGCAACGGCGGCAGGCGCAGCGGCACGACGTTCAGGCGGTAGAACAGGTCTTCGCGGAACAGACCCTGATTGATCAACTGGCGCAGGTCGCGGTGAGTGGCGCAAATGATGCGGACGTTGGTCTTGATCGGGGTCGTGCCGCCGACCGTGGTGTATTCGCCCTGTTGCAGCACGCGCAGCAGCCGGGTTTGCGCCTCCATGGGCATGTCGCCGATTTCGTCAAGGAACAGGCTGCCGCCTTCGGCCTGTTCGAAGCGGCCCGCCATGCGCGAGGCGGCGCCCGTGAAGGCGCCCTTCTCGTGGCCGAAGAGTTCTGACTCGATCAGTTCACGCGGGATTGCCGCCATGTTGAGGGCCACGAAGGGTCCCTTCTTGCGCTTGCTGAAATCATGGAGCGCCCGCGCCACCAGTTCCTTGCCGGTGCCGCTCTCGCCCACGATCGTGACCGTGAGGTCAGTCTGAGTGAGGCGCGCGATGAGGCGGTAAATGTCCTGCATCGCAGAGGAGCGGCCGATGATGGGCAGCGGTTCGCCCTGCACCGAGGGCGCGGGACGTGCGGCCTTGGAGGATTGTTCCAGGGCGCGGGCCACCGTCTGCACCAGCGCCGTGAGGACGAAGGGCTTGGGCAGATAATCGTCGGCGCCGAGTTCCGCCGCGCGGATCGCCGTCA
>CALMLK010000054.1 GCA_937868035.1 uncultured Alphaproteobacteria bacterium | reverse complement strand
AACGCATTGGACACCACATTCACACTAACTGCACGCAGGAGGGATGCCGCCTGCACGTTTGGGCAAGGCATAAGCAATCATGGTGAACAATGACTTAAGCCCATGGGGCCGTTGGCGTTAATGGAATGGAAACCATAAAGCCCGAAACGTTGGGGTTGCGGAGCGCGCCAGCCTTCCGAGTCGTTTGTCTTATTCGTGTTTGCGTTCCAGGGACGTCATGCAGCAGCTTCTTCCGCCAACATCCAGCCTCAGCATCGCGGATATCGCGCGCGGCATGTTGCGCCGGCCTCTTCTCATTCTCACGTGCCTCGGCCTTGGTGGCCTCGCAGGCCTTGGCATTCTCGCTGTCAACGCGCCGCAATATGCGAGCGAGTCGCAAATTCTCGTTGCCAATCTGTCGACACCGTTCGACCGCCCCAACAACACGCAGGAACAGCGCAGCGACCAGATCGACGACCGCTTCGTGACCTCGCAGGTTTCCGTGCTGAAATCGGAAGACCTGGCGCAACGTGTGGTGAAGCAGTTGCAGTTGGAAGGTCAGGGTGAGTTTGATCCGCTGCGCAAAGGCGTGGGCAAGGTCAAGAAGACCATGCTGGCCATGGGCTTCGGCACCGACCCGCGGTTGATGAGTGGCGAGCAGCGCGCTGTCGAACACCTCATCAAGAATGCGTCGATTTATCAGATCCCTCTGTCGAACGTCATTGTCGTCCGCTACGCCGCACTTGATGGCAAGACGGCTGCGGCGGTGGCGAATGCGCTGTCCGAAACCTATGTCTTGTCCACGCGCGAAAGCCAGTCCGGCCCCAATGCGCGCGCCCGCGATTGGCTGAGTGGACAGATTGATGTGTTGCGCCAGAAGGTGGCCGCTTCCGAGGCTGCGGTCGAAAAGTTTCGTGCCGAGGCAGGCTTGCTGAAGGGCCAGACGTCAACGCTCGGTACGCAGGAGATTTCCGAACTCAACACGCAGATCACGCTGGCCGAGGCCGCAAGCAGCGAAGCCCGCGCCAAGGCCGACGAGATTTCATCCATGCTGGAGAGCGTCGGTTCTGTCGATGCTTCCGCCGAAGTCCTCAACAATCAGGTGGTGCAGCGTCTGCGCGAGCAGCAGGTTGCGGCCATGCGCAAGGTCTCGGAATTGTCGGCGACGTATCTTCCCAGTCATCCCAAGATGATTGCGGCAAGCCGTGAACTTGTGGGGGTGGAGAAGCAATTGCGCCGTGAAGCGCTTCGCGTTGTGGATTCCTTGCAGGGCCAGGCGAAGGTGGCCGAGGCGCGTGCCGAGAGCCTGCGCAAGGGACTGGAACAACTCAAATCGCGTGAAGGCGGTGCCCTCCAGAGTGATGTGAAGCTGAAGGAACTGGAGCGCGAGGCTGCGGCGGATTCCGCGCTGCTTGAAACCATGCTGGCGCGCTACGCCGATGCAAACGCGCGGCAGGACCTGAATCTACAGCCAGGCTATGCGCGCATTATCCAGACGGCGAGTGTGTCTGCGGTGCCGTTCTTCACGAAGGTCGGCCCCACACTGATGCTGACACTGCTTGCGGGTCTCACGGCGGGGCTTGGGCTTGCCTTTCTCTTTGAGGTGATCCGGCAATCGGGGCGTGTTGCCGAAGCTGTTATACCGCAGGCGGATCGTGCCGTGCCGGCCGTCGCGCATGTGATGCAGGGCCGGGCGGATGTTTCCATTCCGCCGCTGGATATTGTTGTTGACGAGGCAGACGCGGCAATCATGCGGCGCGCCATGACAGTGGCGCCGGTGCAGGCGCCTGCGCCGGAACCCGTTCCTCAGTTGCTGGCTTCGCTTCCCGCCGTGCCGCAGTTGATCAAGGCCTTTGTGCAGCTCGACAATGTCGATGCCGTGCCGGAACTGGCCGAACCGATTCAGCGCATGGCTGCTGCCATTGCCGACAATGCCGGCAAGGGTGTTGCAAAGTCCTATGCGCTCACCAGCATCGGTGGCACGTTCGATACGGCCTTTGCCAGCGTGGCGTTGGCGCGCGCCCTCTCGGCCCGCAAGCTGAAGACCATGCTGCTGGATATTTCACCGACGCGCCCCAACGTGCAGGATCTCATGGCGCTGACGGACGGGCAGGGGCTCTGCGAATTGCTGGCCGGACAGGCCGACGTGGCCAAGGTCATCGTGCGCGATCACAAGAGTGCGGTACAGGTGATGCGCCTGGGAATGCCGGGAGCAATCCTGCCATCGCAAACGCTGGCGGCGCGCATGCCTGCTGTGCTGGCCTCGCTGGCGCAGGTCTATGACGTCGTTCTCGTCAATGCCGGTGAAGCGTCGGCCGCGACGCCGGATGCGGTGCAGGGGACGGCCGCCGTGATATTCCTTGCGTCCGCGCAGCGCCAGAAAGACGCCGTGGCCGCCGCCAAGACTTTGTCGGCCCGGGGCATGCGGCAGGCCTATTTCGTGAAGCTGGATACTCATGTTGCTGAGGGCGCGCTGAAGGCGGCGAGCTGAGCGTGGGTGCCGCACCCGTCCGTTAAGGAATCCGTTACGGCGGGTGTGGTCTTTTCGCCGCCGCATGTCTGCTTCCACGACACTTCTGCGTTTGACGTTTGAGGCCCTGCACCGCACCGGTGCGGCGGCGGCGTTGCGCCCTTGGGCGCAAGGCCTGGGTGTGATTTTCTGCATGCATTCCGTGCGGCCCGCAGTTGCGGCGCCGGATGGCTTTTCGCCCAACAGCGGGTTGTCTTCGACGCCGGAATTTCTCGATGCGGCGCTGACCATGTTGCAGGCGGCGGGCTATGAGTTCCTGTCAATGGACGATGCCTTGCTGCGCATCACAGGCAAGACGCAATCGCAGCGGCCCTTCGCCGTGTTCACGCTGGATGACGGCTATCGCGACAATCTCGTGCATGCCCTTCCGGTGTTTGCCAAGCATGATTGTCCCTTCCTCGTCTATGTGGCGCCCGGTTTTGTGGATGGCAGCGCTGAGATGTGGTGGCTGGCGCTGGAGCGCATGATTGCCGGGGGGCGTGGGGAAATCAGCATGCCCGGTGCATCAGCTGTCCTTGATGGAAGCGCTGCGGCGAAGGCGCAGGCCTGGGGTGCCCTGGCGCCCACGTTGCAGGCCATGCCGGAGCATGCGCAACGGCAGTGGGTCCGTGAGGCGTGTGAACGTCACGGTATCGATCTCCGGCAGATGTGCCGTGATCTGATCATGGACTGGAATGAGGTGCGGCGCATGGCTGAGCATCCGCTTGCGACGATCGGTGCGCATACGAACAATCACTTTGCGGTGTCGCGCTTGCCGGAACACGAGGCGCGTGCGGAAATCGCGGATTCAGGCCAGCGGCTGCAGCGCGAGCTGCAACGGCCCGTGCGCCATTTCGCCTTTCCTTATGGCAATGTGGGGCATGCGGGGCCGCGTGACTTCCGCATGGCGGCGGAAGCTGGCTATGCCAGTGCCGTCACCACCCGCATGGGGGCCGTCTATGCTGACCATGCGGCGCACCTTGATGGATTGCCGCGCGTGATGGTGTCGAGCAAATATGATCGGATGCGCTGGTTGAAGGTCCTGGCGTCGGGGCTTCCGGGGCGCATGAGCAACATGGGACGGCGACTCAACGTCGGCTAGACGGGATCGGGGCTGGACATCCACTTGATGATGATCATGGCGACAGGCACCCAGGCCACGCCCGCGACCACATAGTACGACAATTCCGCAAGCATGCCGTGGCCCACCACATATTGTCCGCCAATGGCCATGGCGATGAGGGCGTAGAGGGCAATCCAGAAGACGGTGGCAAAGGTGCCGATGAGCTTGCGCGTGCGGAGGGTCATGGCCTCTCCTTATCGCCGAGGGCGGGTGCGGGGAAGGGGCGCACATGCACCCCCGATGGATGGCTTGAAGCAATCCGGGGCAGGCTCTATCTGGCAGGAATGATGCCCGCTCCCACCCGTACGCCTCCCGCCGTGTCCATCTGGCTCTGGGCCGTCGCCATCCTGATCTTCTGCATGGTGATAGTTGGCGGGGCGACGCGCCTCACCGACAGTGGTCTTTCGATCACGGAGTGGAAGCCGATCCTCGGCGCCATACCGCCGCTGACGGAGGCGGACTGGTTGCAGGCATTCGAGAAATACAAACTCATCCCCGAATACCAGGTGCAGAACCGCTGGATGTCGGTTGCGGATTTCAAATTCATCTACTGGTGGGAGTGGAGTCACCGCTTCCTCGGCCGGACGATCGGTGCCGTGTTCCTGCTGCCGCTTCTCTATTTCGCGGCCACCAAGGCCATACCGCGCGCCATCTGGCCGCGGCTGGTGCTGCTGTTCGTGTTGGGGGGCGCGCAGGGTGCGCTCGGCTGGTTCATGGTGGCGTCCGGTTTGAGCGAACGGATTGATGTGAGCCAATACAGGCTGGCGGCGCATCTCACCTTTGCGGTGGCCTTGTTTGCGGGCGTGGTGTGGACGGCGCTGGGATTGAACCGTACGCGGCAATGGGCTGCGACATCGGACAATCTTCTCGCCGCCGGTTTGATCGGCTTGATCTTCCTGCAGATCGCGGCGGGCGGGTTTGTTGCGGGGCTGGATGCGGGCTTTGCCTCCAACACCTGGCCCATGATGAACGGCGAATGGATCCCCGCCGGAATGTTCGTCACTGAACCGCAGTGGAAAAACCTGTTCGAGAATGCGCTGACGGTGCAGTTCAACCATCGGCTCATTGCCTACGTGATCCTGGCCTACGTGCTGTGGATGGCGCGGCGTTCACCCCGCACCGGCTGGTTCGTGGCGGTGGCGGTGTTGATG
>CALMLK010000053.1 GCA_937868035.1 uncultured Alphaproteobacteria bacterium | reverse complement strand
GGCCTTCATGCGCGGCCGCACGCTGTCATCCGCCTTCATCATTCTCGACGAAGCGCAGAACACCACGCCGCAGCAGATGAAGATGTTCCTCACCCGCCTCGGCGAAGGCAGTCGCATGGTGGTGACGGGCGATCCCACGCAGGTGGACCTGCCCAACAACGCCACCTCGGGCCTTGCCGATGCACTCGGCGTGCTCAAGGGCGTGAAGGGCATCTCGCAGGTGGAATTCAAGACCAGCGACATCGTCCGCCACCAGCTGGTCGGCCGCATCGTCGGCGCCTACGACAAGGCCGCCCAGAAGGCGCGGAGTCCCCGGCCGGCGAAATGACCCTCTCCATCGAAATTGAACACGAGGCCTGGGAAGCGCTCCCGGGCCTTGCTGCTCTGGCGGAACGCGCCGTTGCCGCAACCCTGGAAGGCAGCGGCGAAACCGGAGCCGTGACCCTGCTCTTCACCTCCGATGCGGAGATGCAGGTGCTGAACCGCGACTGGCGCGGCAAGGACAAGCCCACCAACGTGCTGTCCTTCCCGGCACCCGACATGCCAGTGCCGGAGGGCGAGGCAACGCCGCTCGGCGATATTGCGCTGGCGTGCGAGACCGTGAGCCGCGAGGCTGCGGAACAAGGCAAGTCCCTGGCCGACCACACCACCCATCTGATCGTGCATGGCACGCTTCATCTTTTGGGCTATGATCACGAAACCGATGGCGAAGCCGAGGAGATGGAAAGCGAGGAACGCAAGATCCTCGCCCGTCTCGGCATCGCCGATCCATATGAATCATGACGAACGACAAACCATTCGAATCCAAACCCGGCATCCTGCAGAAATTGCGGCGCCGGTTCCTCCACACCGCCGACCTGCGCGAAAGCCTTGAGACGGTCATCGAGAGCCATGCCGAACACTCCGGCGGCCGCGCCATGGCCGAAGACGCCCGCTCCATGCTGGGCAATCTTCTGGGCTTTTCCAACTTGCGCGTCGATGACCTGATGGTGCCTCGCGCCGATATCACCGCGCTTGAGGAAACCTGCACCATGCGGGAGCTTCTGGAAAAATTCACAGACGCCAACCACTCCCGCCTGCCCATCTACCGCGAAACGCTGGATGACGTGACGGGGATGATCCACGTGAAGGACTACCTGCACTGGCTCTCCCACAAGGGGCGCACCAAGAAGGTGAAGGGCAAGGTGTCCGGCCTGTCTCTGCCGTCGGAAGAACTGGCGACGCCGATCAAGGGCCACCCCTCGCTGCTCCGCGATGTGCTCTACGTGCCGCCGTCCATGCCGGCCTCTGACCTGCTGGTGAAGATGAAGACCTCGCACATCCACATGGCAATCGTTGTCGATGAATATGGCGGCAGCGACGGGCTTGTCTCCTTCGAGGACCTCGTGGAAGCGATCGTCGGCGACATCGCTGATGAGCATGACGATGACGACCAGGTGGCGATGATCAAGAAGCAGGGCGCCGACACGTGGATCGCCGATGCCCGCATCTCCATCTCAACCCTCGACCAGATGTTCAAGGTCGATCTCCTTCCGGCCGAGGAGGAGGATGAGGCCGATACGCTGGGCGGACTCATTTTCGAGATGAAGGGCCGTGTGCCCTCCAAGGGCGAGATCATCACCCATGCTTCGGGCATGGAGTTCGAGATCATCGACAGTGATCCGCGCCGGGTGAAGAAGGTGAAGATCCACCTCACGGGCGCATCCACTCCCGCCGACGAAACGGCGGGCGACAAGGACTGATGGCAGCAGGCGGCTGACTACAGGAGGCCTGCACCCTTTGCGTAGTCGCGGAGGTTCACCTCGGGCCTCGCGCCCACATGGGAGATCACCTCGGCTGCCGCGAGACCGCCCAGTTCGGCGCAGCGCTTCAGTGGCATCTCGCGGGTGAAGCCGAAGAGGAAGCCTGCGGCATAGAGATCGCCCGCACCCGTCACGTCCACCACGCTGTCGATGGCGCGCGCCGAAACCTCGACGGTTTCCGCACCGCGCACGATGACGCTGCCTTTTTCCGAGCGCGTCAGCACCGCGACGCTGCAATCCTTGCGGATCGCTTCCAGCGCGCCGTTGAAGTTCTGTGTCTGGTAGAGCGACTTGATCTCGGTCTCGTTCGCGAAGACGATGTCGATCCGTGAGCGGATGAGATGCAGGAAGTCGGCCCGGTGCCGCTCCACGCAGAAGGAATCCGACAACGTGACCGAGGTGAGGCGGTTGGCGGCGCGGGCAATGTCGGAGGCGCGGCGGAAGGCATCCTTGGCCTCCGGGCGGTCGTAGAGATAGCCCTCCATGTAGGTGACGCGCGAGGCCTGCACGGTGGCCTCGTCGATGTCGGCCGTGGTCAGGTTCACGCAGGCGCCGAGATAGGTGTTCATGGTGCGCTCTGAATCAGGCGTCACCAGAATGAAGGACCGCGCCGTGGCAGGCCCTTCCGAGGCGGCGGCGGAGTCGAATTGCACACCTTGCGACCGCATGTCGTGACGGTAGATATCGCCCAGCTGGTCCTTCTTCACCTTGCCGAAATAGGCGGCGCGCCCGCCGAAGGAGGCAACGCCCGCCGCGGTATTGCCCGCCGACCCGCCGGAGACTTCCCGGGCCGGGCCCATGACACCATAGAGCTGCTCGGCGCGCGACTCGTCGATCAGGTTCATGGAACCCTTCACGAGTTTTTCCCGGGCAATGAAGGCATCATCCACGCGGGCGATCACGTCCACGATGGCATTGCCGATGGTCAACACGTCGAAGCGAATGTCATGCATGCCCGCTCGCTAGCCCGGATCACTTGCGCAAACAAGCCGCAATCCCCAGATCACCCCGGACTTTGACGGAATCCGGAGAGTGCAGGAAAATTGCGCAGCAACAGAACACGGGCGATTTTGATGTTTCTGCGAGCCGTCAAAACGCTGTAGGTGTGACCCCATGATCAAAGCCGCATTCAGGGCCCTGGGCGATGTGACGTCGCCGGACTTCCGCAGCATCCTGTGGAAGGCCATCGGCCTCGCCTTGCTGCTCTTCGTGTTGATTCTCGCAGGCGTCGAGGCACTGTTCTGGTTCCTGACCTTCGTGCCCTGGCCCTGGCTTGAAACAATCCTGGCGTTGGGCGCGGGGCTGGGCCTGCTGGTGGCGTTCTTCTTTCTCATGGCCCCCGTGACCGCCATGTTCGCAGGCCTTTATCTCGACACGGTGGCCGAAAAGGTGGAGCGCAAGCACTATCCACTGGCTACGCCCGGCAAGGCCCAGCCGGCGTTGAAGAGCATCCTCCTTGCGGTGCAGTTCGGTCTTCTCGTCTTGCTGGTGAACGTGCTCGCCTTGCCGCTCATCTTCACGGGCTTCGGTGCCATCGCACTGGTGCTGGTCAACGCCTACCTGCTCAGCCGTGAATATTTCGAGATGGCGGCGATGCGCGTGATGGCGGTGGATGACGCGCGCGAATTTCGCAAGGCCCACGCGCTGGATGTGTTCGTGGCCGGACTGATCCCGACCTTGCTGGCGCTGGTGCCTGTGCTGAACCTCGTCGTGCCGCTCTTTGCCACGTCCTATTTCGTGCACCTCTTCAGGTCGGTGCGGGGGTCTTCGGCGTAAACGGACAGAGATCGGCAATGAGGCAGCGCCAGCATTCCGGCTTGCGCGCCTTGCAGACGTAGCGTCCGTGCAGGATGAGCCAGTGGTGCGCATGCTGGAGATAGGGCGGCGGTACCGTCTTCAGCAGCTTCTCCTCCACCTCCAGCGGCGTGGCACCGGGTGCGAGTCCGAGCCTGTTGCCCAGCCGGAACAGATGCGTATCGACAGCGATTGTGGGTTCGCCAAAGACGGCGTTGAGCACCACGTTGGCGGTCTTGCGGCCGACACCCGGCAGGGCCTCCAGCGCGGCGCGGTCATGGGGCACCTGCGAGCCATGCCGCTCCACCAGCATTTTCGAAAGCGCGATGACGTTCTTCGCCTTGCCGCGAAACAGGCCGATGGTCTTGATGTAGTCGGTGAGCGTGGCCTCGCCCAGCGCCAGCATCTTCTCCGGCGTATCCGCCACCTGAAACAGCGGCCCCGTGGCGCGGTTCACGCTCTCATCCGTGGCTTGCGCCGACAAGACGACGGCCACCAGAAAGGTAAAGGGATTGAGCGAGGTCAACTCTCCCTTGGGTTCCGGATTGGCGGCGTGGAAGCGGAAGAACATGGCCTGCACGTTTTCCGGCGCAAGGCGCGGACCCCGCCGTGCCTTGGCAGGTTTGCCTGATGTGGTCTTGCCGGGAGGGATTTTTGCCATGAACAATGTCAGCCGCTGGTCCGATCTCCTTCTTTTGCGTAAACACCCGTCATGAGCAACAGTGATCACCGCAACTGGAGCATCACCCTCACGCCGCACCGGTCCCTCACGCGGCAGGGGTTCATTGCCGTCATGGCCTTGATAGCCATACTCAACCTCATTGCCGGCAGCGTGTTCTTCGCCATCGGCGCCTGGCCGGTGGTGGGTTTCTGCGGGCTGGACGTGCTGATCATGTACTGGGCCTTCCGGCGCAATTTCGCCGACAGCGCCTGTGCCGAGCGCATCATTGCCGAAGACAGCAAGCTGCATCTCCACCGCCTCGCCGAAGGGCGCGCGCCCCGCGAAGTGACCTTCAACCGCCGCTGGGTGAAGGTGGACCTGGAACAGGACGAGGCGCGCGAATTGACCGGCAAGCTGTTCCTGCGCTCGCACGGCGAGTCCCACGAGATCGCGAGCTTCCTCGGGGCCGACGAGCGCCTGTCGCTGGCCCGGGCGCTGCGCCGCGCCATCTGAATGGCGATGATGCGCTCCGGTTTTCGGGTGGCCGTGCCGGCAAGCGGAGCCTAGCGTGACGGTCATGACACACGATCACATCTCGCAACTCGACGATTACGCCCGCGTCCGCGACGTTCTCGCCTTCCTCACGGAAAACTGGCGCGACCAGCCCGCGCTCGATGTGCTGGCCGCGCGCGCCCGCATGTCGCCCGATGGGCTGCAGCGTCTCTTCACCCGCTGGGCCGGGCTGACGCCCAAGGCCTTTCTGCAGGCGCTGACGCTGGATCACGCCCGCGCCATGTTGCAGGACCGCGCCAGCATTCTTGATACGGCCCTCGATGTGGGCCTCTCCGGACCTGGCCGCCTTCATGACCTCTTCGTGACCCATGAAGGCATGCCGCCCGGCGCCTACAAGGAGAAGGGTGCCGGCCTAGAAATCGCCTACGGCTATCATCCCTCGCCCTTCGGCCTGGCACTCGTGATGACCACGGCTTTTGGCCTCTGCGGTCTGGCTTTTGCCGACCCGGGCGAAGAGAAGACCGTGCTCGCAGACATGACCGGCCGCTGGCCAAATGCTCAGTACACGGAAAATTCCGCCGCCACGGCGCCCTATGCGGCGCGCATCTTCGCACCCGGGGCGTGGCGCGACGGCCAGCCCTTGCGGGTCACCATGATCGGCACGGACTTCGAAATCCGCGTGTGGGAAACGCTGTTGAAAATCCCCACGGGCAAGGCCACCACCTATGGCGACATTGCCACCGCCGTGGGCTCACCCAAGGCTGCCCGCGCCGTGGGTGCCGCCGTCGGGCGCAATCCCATCTCCTTCGTGGTGCCGTGCCACCGCGTGCTGGGAAAATACGGCGACCTCACCGGCTATCACTGGGGCCTCACCAGAAAACGCGCCATCCTCGGCTGGGAAGCCGGAAAAATGGCGGGCTGAGCTTACGCGTGCAGCACGTCGATCGAGGCCGGCAGCGAGTTCGGCTTGAGTTTGTAGACCACCGGCACGCCCGTTTCGAGTTCGCGCTTGAGGATCTGTTCGGGCGTCAATCCTTCGATCGCCATGATGAGCGAACGCAGCGAGTTGCCGTGGGCGGCCACGAGCACCGTCTTGCCGTCCAGCACATGCGGCTGGATCATGTGCATGTAGTAAGGCAGTGAACGGGCCAGCGTGTCCTTCAGGCTTTCACCCCCGGGCGGCGGCACGTCGAAGCTGCGCCGCCAGATGTGCACCTGCTCCTCGCCGAACTTCTTGCGGGCGTCATCCTTGTTGAGGCCGGTGAGATCGCCGTAGTGGCGCTCGTTCAGGGCCTGGTCACGCGTTTCGGGAAGGCCCGTCTGTCCCAGTTCCTCAAGGATCAGCTTGAGCGTGTTCTGCGCCCGCGACAGCGCCGAGGTGAAGCACAGGTCGAACTTCAGGCTCTTGGCCTTGAGGCGCTGCCCGGCGGCGCGCGCTTCGGCGATGCCCTTCTCGGTGAGCGGCACGTCTTTCCAGCCGGTGAAGAGGTTCTTCAGGTTCCAATCGCTTTGCCCGTGACGGACAAGCACCAGTGTTCCGCTCATGTCAGTTCAATCCCAATACATCCATCATTGAATAAAGTCCGGGCTTCTGGCCCTTGCCCCACAGCGCCGCCTTCACGGCGCCACGGGCAAACAGTTCGCGGCTCTCGGCCACGTGGCGGAGTTCCAGCCGTTCGCCGTTGCCTGCGAAGATTACGGTATGGTCACCCACCACGGTGCCGCCGCGCAACGTGGCAAAGCCGATGTCGCCCGCATTGCGGGCCCCGGTGTGGCCGTCGCGCACGCGCACGGATTTTTCCCTGAGCGAGATCGCGCGGCCATCGGCGGCCGACTGGCCGAGGAGGAGGGCCGTGCCTGATGGCGCATCGATCTTCATGCGGTGATGCATCTCCAGCACCTCGATGTCGAAGTCTTCGCCCAGCGCCGCCGCCGCCTTCTTCACCAGCGCCGCCAGCAGGTTGACGCCGAGCGAGAAATTGCCGGTCTTGATGATGCAGGTCTTCGCCGCTGCAGCGCGGATCGCCTCATCACCGGCGGCATCGATGCCGGTTGTGCCGATCACGTGAATTTTCTGCTGGGCTGCGGTGAGCGGCACCAGCGCAAGGGTGGCCTTGGGCACGGTGAAATCGATGATGCCGTCACAGGCCGCGAGCACCGCTTCGGGTGAATCGCTGATGCTGACCCCCAGTTTTCCAAGCCCGATCATCTCGCCGTAGTCGCTGCCCACGGCAGGCGAAGCCTTGGCTTCGAGGCCACCGGCAAGCGTGCAGCCCTCGGTGGCGTGAACGATGCGGGCGAGTTCCCGGCCCATGCGGCCCGCGGCCCCGGCGATGGCAAGTCTCAGTGTCATGCCGCCGCCTTAGCGAAAATCGCGGGCAGAGGAAACAGCTTCCTCACGGGAATGCCGTCAGACCATGTGGCAGGCCACGAGCTGCCCGCCCTTCTGTTCGAGCGGCGGCATCTTCTTCGCACAGATGTCCTGCACCAGGGGGCAGCGCGTGCGGAAGGGGCAACCCGAGGGCGGATTGAGCGGCGAGGGCAGTTCGCCCTTGAGGACAATGCGTTCCTTCTTGCGCCCGGGATCCGCAACCGGCGTCGCCGAGAGCAGGGCGCGCGTATAGGGATGCTTGGGGTTCTTGAAGATCTGGTCGCGCGGACCCTGTTCCACCACCTTGCCCAGGTACATCACCATCACGTCGTCGGCGATGTGGCGCACCACGGAGAGATCATGGCTGATGAAGACATAGGCCAGCTGCAGCCGCTCCTGCAGGTCGGCGAGGAGATTGAGCACTTGCGCCTGGATCGACAGGTCCAGCGCCGAGACAGGCTCGTCAAGGACGAGAATGTCGGGTTCCAGCATGAGCGCGCGGGCAATGGCGATGCGCTGGCGCTGGCCGCCGGAGAACATGTGCGGATAGCGGTCGTAGTGTTCCGGGCGAAGCCCGACGAGCGCCATCATCTCGCGGGCCTTGGCGGTGCGTTCGGTGCTGCTGAAGCGGCCGTTCACCAGCAGCGGCTCTTCCAGTGCGTGACCGATCTTCTGGCGCGGGTTGAGCGAGCCGTAAGGATTCTGGAAGACGATCTGCACCTTGGGCCGGAGCGCCTTGCGGGCTGTCACGGCCGCTCCCACCACTTCGGTGTCGCCGATGCGGAAGGAACCGGATGTGGGTTCTTCGATCATGGTGAGGAGCCGGGCAAGCGTGGACTTGCCGCAACCCGATTCACCGACCACGGCCAGCGTCTTGCCGCGCGCCAGCGTGAAGCTCGCCCCGTCCAGCGCCTTCAGCGTGGCGGGTTCCGCGAACAGGCCCTTGCTGACGGAATAGTGGCGGCGGAGATCGCGGGCTTCGAGAACGATACTCATGCCGCACCTCCCGCCACCTTCGGCGTGGTGTTGATGTTCAGCGGGAAATAGCAGAGCACGCCGTCCTTCAGGGGGGGCGGTGTCTGGCACACGGGCTGCGCCAGCGAACAGCGCGGCGCGAACAGGCAGCCCGGCGGCCGGTCGAACTGCCCCGGCACCGTGCCCGCAATCGAGGGAAGCCGACGGCCCGTGGCGCGTTCCGGCAGCGAGGCCAGCAACGCCGCCGTGTAGGGGTGGCGCGGTTTGGCGAAGAGCGCCTTCACCGGCTGCTCCTCCACCTTCTGTCCGGCGTAGTGCACGCTCACCGTCTCGGCGGTCTCGGCAACAACGCCCATGGAATGGGTGATGAGGATGAGGGCCGTGCCCGTTTCCTTCTGCAGGCTGGTGAGCAGGTCGAGGATCTGCGCCTGGATGGTGACGTCGAGCGCCGTCGTCGGTTCATCGGCGATGATGAGCTTGGGTTTGCAGGCCAGCGCCATGGCAATCATCACACGCTGAGCCATGCCGCCTGAGAACTGGTGTGGGTAGGCATCGAGGCGCGATTCCGGCGCAGGGATGCCGACAGCACCCAGAAGCTCGATGCTGCGGGCGCGGCGTTGCGCCTTGTCCATGCCGAGGTGGGTCTGCAGCGCCTCGCCCAGCTGGAAGCCGACGGTGAAGCACGGATTGAGGCTCGTCATCGGCTCCTGGAAGATCATCGTCATGTCCTTGCCGATGATCTTGCGGCGCGCGTCGTCGCTGATGGTGAGGAAGTCGCGGCCATCGAAGGTGATGCGGTCGGCCGTCACCCGCGCGGTCTTGGGCAGCAGGCCCATGACGGCGAGCATGGCCACCGACTTGCCCGAGCCGGACTCGCCCACGATGGCGTGGATCTGCCCCTGTTCGACGGTGAGCGACACGCCGTCGACGGCGCGGAACCATCCGGAGGAGGTGCGGAATTCGACGACGAGATTCTGGATGTCGAGAAGCGCCATGGTGTCAGCTCTTCCTCAGGCGCGGGTCGAGGGCATCGCGAAGCCCGTCGCCCATCAGGTTGATGGCCATGACGGTGATGAGAATGCACAGGCCCGGCAGCGCCATGACCCAGGGGTGTGACAGCATGAGGTCGCGCGTGTCAGCCAGCATGGCGCCCCATTCCGGCGTTGGCGGTTGCGCGCCAAGCCCGAGGAAGCCGAGGCCCGCCGCCTCGAGGATCGCATCCGAGACGCCCAGCGCCGCCTGCACGATGAGCGGTGCCAGACAGTTGGGCAGAACGGTCGCCGTCATCAGGCGGAAGGGCCGGACACCCGCAACTTTCGCCGCCGTCACGTAATCCTTGGTCAGTTCCGCCAGCGCCGAGGCGCGCACCAGGCGCACATAGCGTGGCAGGTAGACGATGGTGACGGCGATGATCGTGTTGGTGAGGGAAGGCCCGATGATGGCGATGATGAGGATGGCAAGCACCAGCGACGGGATCGCCATGATCAGGTCCATGATGCGGATGATGACCACATCGACAAGGCCGCCGAACCATGCGGCAGCAAGCCCCAGGGCGACACCTACGGCCATGGACACCATCATCACCGAGAGGCCGATGAAGAGCGAGATGCGCGCCCCGAACATGAGGCGCGAGAGCATGTCGCGGCCCACCGCATCGGTGCCGAGCCAGAAGCGCGGGTCGTGACCCTCCGACCAGAACGGCGGCAGCTTGGTGGCGCCCTTGAACTGTTCGACGGGATTGTAGGGCGCCAGCAGCGGCGCGAACAACGCCAGCAGAACGACGAAACAGACAACCGTCAGGCCGATCACGGCACCGCGGTTCTCCGAGAAGGCCGACCAGAAGGCGCGCAGCGCCCCAGGTGGTTTCCTTGCCGGGGCGATGAGTGTTTCACTTGCCATGGCGGATCCGTGGATTGATGAGGCCGTAGAGCAGGTCCACGCCGAGGTTGACGATGATGACACAGGCCGCGATCAGCATGATGCCGCCCTGGAGCGCGGGATAATCGCGCCGTCCGATGGATTCAATCAGCCACTTGCCGACACCCGGCCAGGAAAAGATCGTCTCGGTCAGCACGGCGCCGGCGAGCAGCGTGCCCACCTGCAGGCCAATCGAGGTGATGACGGGGATGAGCGCATTGCGCAACGCATGAAGCCCGATCACGCGCCGCATCGACAGGCCCTTGGCCCGGGCGGTGCGCACGTAGTCTTCTTCCAGCACCTCCAGCATCGCCGAGCGCGTCATGCGGGCGATGACGGCAAGCGGCACGGTGCCGAGAACGATCGAGGGCAGGATGAGATGGCGCACCGCATCCCAGAAGGCGCCCTTCTGGCCCGAGAGCAGGGAATCGATGAGGGCAAAGCCCGTGACTGGCTGGTAATAGAACTTGATGAGATCGACGCGGCCCGACACCGGTGTGAGGCCGAGCGTGTTCGACATCACGAGAATGAGGATGAGGCCCCACCAGAAGATCGGCATGGAATAGCCGGTCAAGGCCACGCCCATCAGCGTCTGGTCGTAG
>CALMLK010000052.1 GCA_937868035.1 uncultured Alphaproteobacteria bacterium | reverse complement strand
CGGGAAGCGGCACCCAGGTGGCCTACCAGCCGTCTGCACCTGCCGCCGCACCGGGCGGGGACGCGGATGTCTATGGCGCCCCTTCGGCGCTGCCCCGCCGTGGCATCGGCAACACCCAATGCCCCAATGGCACCAAGGCCATCGACATCTACACCTGCTACAACATCAACAAGCTGAAGCCCGACGGCACGAAGAAATCGACCGCCGAGCTCAGCCTCGAACTGCGCGCCGCCATCCAGGCCCAGAAGCGCCAGCAAAACCCCAACTACGGCACGTTCAAGAACTTCGGCGAACTGTTCAACTGAACTTGAGGCCGCGCAAAGCCGCCTGCTAACCTCCACCCATGCGAATCCGCCGCCTTCCCGAAGGCACCGTCAACCGCATTGCCGCGGGTGAGGTGATCGAGCGCCCCGCCAGTGCCGTCAAGGAACTGGTGGAGAACGCCATTGATGCAGGCGCAAGCCGCATCGACGTGGTGTTCCGCGGCGGTGGCAAATCCCTGATCCGTGTCTCGGACGATGGCTTCGGCATGACAGCCGATGAACTGGTGCTGGCGCTGGAACGCCACGCCACCTCCAAGCTCCCGGATGATGATCTCTCCGCCATCGCCACCATGGGATTCCGGGGCGAGGCCCTGCCATCGATCGGCAGCGTCGCCCGCTTCACGCTCACCTCGCGCGCAGGGGATGCAGATGCCGCCCATGCCATCGCGGTGGAGGGCGGGCGCAGGAGCGAGGTGCGGCCCGCCGCCTTGAAGGGTGGCACGGAAGCCGAAATCCGCGATCTCTTCTACGCCACGCCCGCGCGCCTGAAGTTTCTCAAGACCGACCGCAGCGAAACGGCGGAGGCGCTGGAGGTGGTGCGGCGCCTCGCGCTGGCAAACCCGGCCGTCGGATTTTCCTTCGCCAGCGAGGACCGGCGCTGGCTGGACTGCCCGCCAGGTGAGACGCGTGAGGCCCGCATCGGCCGCATCATGGGGGCGGACTTCATGGCCAATAGCGTCGCCGTGAGCCATGGCGGCGACGATGTGGTGATTGAAGGATTGGCCGGATTGCCCACCGCCGCCCGGGCCCAGGCCAGCCAGCAATTCGCCGTGGTGAATGGCAGGCCGGTCCGCGACAAGCTGATCGCGGGCGCCATTCGGGGCGCCTATGCCGACGTGCTGCCGCCGGGCCGCCACCCCGCCGTGGCCTTGTTCATCACCTGTGCCGCCGAGCGCGTGGATGTGAACGTCCATCCCGCCAAGACGGAAGTGCGTTTCCGTGATCCCAATTTCGTCCGTTCACTGATCGTCTCGGGAATCCGCCGTGCCCTGGGGCAATCCCGTCCCGTGGCCGATACGGGCATCGCCGCACAGACCCTGGAGGCCTTTCGCCAGCAGCGCGCCGCGAGCGAGTGGAGCACCATGCCGCCTCAGTCCGCCCACTTCGCCGAGGCCGTGCAGGATGGTTTTGCCATGCAGATGCCGCCCTCTGCGCGCGAGGCGGAAGCGCCAGCCGCGGCGGCCTTCGCCGACTATCCGCTGGGGCAGGCGCGGGCGCAGATTCACGGCAACTACATCGTGTCGCAAACTGCAGGCGGCCTCATCCTGGTGGACCAGCACGCCGCCCATGAGCGCATCGTCTACGAACGCCTGAAGGCCGAGCGCGAGGGCCGGGGCGTGATGACCCAGCCGCTGCTGGTGCCGCAGGTGATCGAGGTGGACAGCGCCACCTTCGCCGCCATCCTCTCCGTGCAGGAGTTGCTGGCGCAGGCAGGGCTGGTGGTGGATGGCTTCGGAGATACCTCCCTCGTCGTGCGCGAAGTGCCCGCAGCCCTCTCGTCCGCCAACTGGAAGGACGTTCTGGGGGCGGTGGCGGATGAAGTGTCTGAACTGGGCACGCTGCACTCGGTGGCGGGCAAGATGAATCACGTGCTGGCAACCTTCGCCTGTCATCACTCCGTGCGCTCCGGGCGCACGCTCCGCGTCGATGAAATGAACGCCCTGTTGCGTCAGATGGAAGTGACGCCCAACGCCGGCCAATGCAACCACGGCCGCCCCACCTTCATCGAACTGAAAATGGGCGACCTCGAACGCCTATTCGGCCGTAACTGAACGGGACGCTGGGGCGAGCAGCCGGTCGACCCACATGAGCACACCGCCGAGCATCAGGAAACCGGCGACGAGCAACACAATCGAGACAGCGAGGGCGCTCGCCCCCATGCGGCCGGGATCGAGGAACCAGTAGGCGTACCAGCCGTCCCACCCGCCCCGCAGCAAGGCGTAGAAGCAGTAGCCCAGCGGCCAGCATGCCGCAGCGGCAACATCGCGCCATCCCAAGGTGCCGTGCGGAAGGGCGAGCCAGGTCAGCGCGAAGAGCAGGGGCGTTGCATCATGGAGGCCATGATCTGCCACCGCCTGCCACCCTTGCGGCTGCCACGTGCTGCGCAGTGCAACACTATAGACCACACCCACGAAGACGATGCCGCACACCACGATGAAGCGAAACCGCGCGCTCACGGGCAGGGCGGCGGCAATGCGGATGGCCGCCCATGCGACCAGCATGTTGGTGAGCAGCGTGAAGAAGCCCAGGAAACGCCAGATGACCTCGGCCAGACTGGCCTGGCCGCCCGACAGTGTGGCATGGAGCAGTCGGAACTGCAGGCCGAGCGCGAGGCAGGCCACGATGGCCGTGAGCGCCGCGAACACGCGCGCCATACGCCCGGGCGGAAGAGAAGCTGTCATGCCCCTGAGGATGCGCCGGCCGGACCCTCTTGCAAAGGGCCGGCGGCGCGGAAGAATGTGACCACCGTGTCCCCATAGGTGCGCTGGTCGATGCGCGTCAGGCCCTCGACATCGCCCAGCACCGCGCGCTCGGATTCTTCCAGAACCACCACCGCGTTTGCCGCGAGCCAGCCGCCTTCCACCAGTGACCGCAGCGCCTGTTCGCCCAACCCCTTGTTGTAGGGCGGATCGGCGAAGACGAGATCGAAGGGCGATTGCGGGGCGCAGGGACCAAGTTTCGTGGCATCCCGCCGCCAGATCTTGCACAGGCCGATGGCACCCAGCGCATCGGCGTTGCGGCGGATGACGCCACGCGCTTCGGTGCCTTCCTCGACGAACTGGCAGAACTTTGCCCCACGCGACAGCGCCTCCAGGCCCA
>CALMLK010000051.1 GCA_937868035.1 uncultured Alphaproteobacteria bacterium | reverse complement strand
CGCCGGCAAGGCTACACGTGTGTTTGAGATTGGCAAGGGATGGGCCAGACGTGTTATTTGCCACCCATGCGCTTTCCACCGACCTTCCTTGACCAGATCCGTGCGCGGGTGAATGTTTCATCCGTCATCGGCCGGCATGTGCAGTGGGACCGGCGCAAGACGCAAGCGGCGAAGGGCGACTATTGGGCCTGCTGCCCGTTCCACACCGAAAAATCACCGAGCTTCCACGCCGACGACCGCAAGGGGCGCTATCACTGCTTCGGCTGCAAGGCGAGCGGCGACATCTTCACTTTCCTGGTGGAGAAGGAAGGCCTGCCATTTCCGGAAGCGGTGGAGCGCCTGGCCAGCGATGCGGGCCTGCCCATGCCGGTGATGTCGGAGGCCGAGGTCGAGCGCGAGAAGTCGCGGGCCAGTCTCTATGACGTGATGGAGATCGCGGCGAAGCTGTTTCAGGCGGAACTGCAATCCTCGCACGGCGCGAAGGCGCGCGGCTATCTTGCCGACCGCGACCTGTCGCCTGCCGTGCAGAAGGAATTCGGCATTGGCTATGCGCGCGACGACCGCTCGTGGTTGCGCAATGAACTCGCGGCCAAGGGCATTCCGCTCGACCAGATGATCGAGGCGGGGCTCGTCATCGTGAAAGAGGACAATGCGGTCGGCAATGACCGCTTCCGCGACCGCGTGATGTTTCCGATCCGCGATGGGCGCGGACGGGTGATCGCGTTCGGCGGGCGGGCGCTGCGCCCGGACGTTCCTGCGAAATATCTCAACTCGCCGGAGACGCCCATCTTCCACAAGGGCGAGGTGCTCTACAATTTCGACAGGGCGCGCGGCGCGGCACACCAGAACAGCCGTCTCATCGCCGTCGAAGGTTATGTCGATGTGATCGCCATGCACCGCGCCGGATTTGCCGAGGCCGTGGCGCCGCTCGGAACGGCGCTGACGGAAAACCAGCTCGGGCTGTTGTGGCGCACTGTGCCGGAGCCCATTCTCTGTTTCGACGGCGATGGTGCCGGCCTGAAAGCGGCCTACCGCGCGCTCGACCTTGCGCTGCCTTTGCTCGCCCCCGGACATTCGCTGCGCTTTGCATTCCTTCCAGAGGGCAAGGATCCGGACGACCTGTTGCGCGCGGAAGGGGTTGATGCGGTGCGGGCCGTGATTGCGGCGGCGTCACCGCTCGCAGATGTGCTGTGGAACCGGGCGCTTGGTGAAAACGACAGGAGCAGTCCCGAACGCAAGGCCGCATTCGAGCGGGACCTCAAGGCGCTGGTGGGCGGGATCAAGGATGAAATGGTGCGGCGGCACTATCTCGATGACCTCCGCCTGCGCTTCCAGACTCTCTGGGGGCAGGGGCGCCCACAAGTTGGCGGTGGCGCGCGGATAGGGCCGGGCCGCAGCTTCCAGCCCCGCCTCAAGCCGGGGCAGCGGCCGTGGGAAGTTCCGCAAGCCGCCTCGCCGCAGCTCCGGGCGGCGGCTTCGGCCAACACGGCGGCCGCGGCGGCCGAGCGGCGGGAACGGATGATTATCCTCTCTGCCATCAACCACCCCGAGCTTTGGCACGATTTCTGGGAGGACTTTGCCGGTCTGGATTTTACCGCCCGGGCGCTTGACTCCCTCCGTACACTGATTCTAGACGTGGCCTCCTCCGAGGAAGTCCTTGACCGGGCGGCCTTGAAGACCCACCTGAGTTCAAAAGGATTTGGTCCGGATCTGGACCGCCTTGAAGATCAGGCGAAGCGTCTGAATGAGTGGTTCCTTGGTCCGGCGGCTGCACCAGATGATGCCCGGACAGGCCTCCGCCAGATGATCGCCCTGCACCGGAAAACCGTCACACTCGACCGCGAGTTGAAGGCTGCTGAAGCCGCCTTTGCGCGCGATCCGTCGGAGGACACCCAGGCCGCCCTGTTTGCGGTTCGAGACCAGTTGTCGTCGGCCCTCGGGTCCGAAGCCTTGATCGAGGGCTTCGGGGCCGCATCGGGCCGGGGCGGGGGAGAGGCGATGTAACGCCGCAGGCCCCTGCCATGGTTAAGAACCGTTTAAGGGGCAGGGCTTTAGGTGACTGCCGAATCACTCTACCGCAGGTGAGCGAATCACCCGCCTTGAAGGACTTGAGACTGAATGGCCCGCACGCCCGCCAAGACACCTGCCGCTGCCCGCCCCGCGAAGCCGCCGGTGGAGCCTGATGCGCCGACCACGCCCGACGACGCCAGCACCGAGCCGGAAGCCCCGGAAGCGGGAGCGGATGCGCCTGTCCTCGACATGAACGATGCCGCCGTCAAGCGTATGATCAAGCTCGCCAAAGCGCGTGGCTATGTCACCCTCGACGAACTGAATGCCGTCCTCCCCTCCGACGAGACCTCGCCGGAGCAGATCGAGGACATCATGGCGATGCTCAACGAGATGGGCATCAACGTGGTGGAGAGCGAGGAAGAATCCGAGAACCTCACCGCCAAGGTGGAAGAAGAAGCGTCTGGCGAAACGGCGCTGATGAAGGTGGAAGCGCCCAAGCTTCCCGCCGACCGCACCGACGATCCCGTGCGCATGTACCTGCGCGAGATGGGCGCGGTGGAACTGCTCAGCCGCGAGGGCGAAATCGCCATCGCCAAGCGCATCGAAGCCGGCCGCGAGGCGATGATCTCCGGTCTGTGCGAAAGTCCGCTCACCTTCCAGGCCATCATCATCTGGCGCGATGAACTGAACGAGGGGAAGATTCTTCTCCGCGACATCATCGACCTCGAAGCAACCTACGCCGGCCCGGATGCGAAGCAGAACCAGTCTGTTGCCACGCCGCAGCCCTACGTGCCGCCCAAGGAAGAAGTGCGCAAGCAGGCGGAAGCCAAGCGCGCGGAACTCCGGCGCAAGGAAGAGGCCCGCAAGGCGTCGCAGCCCGCCCGCCGCCCGCAGGCGGATGACGACTATTCCGATGTTCTCTCTCCGGAAGATTTCGACAAGCCGTCGGCCGCCGAAGAGGATGATGATGACGAGGGTGATGACCTCGGCGTTTCGCTCTCCGCCATGGAGAACGAGCTGAAGCCGAAGGTTCTCGAAGTCTTCGACGAGATCGCCCGCCTCTACAAATCGCTGCGCAAGCTGCAGGACCAGGAAGTGACGGATGGCGAGGGCCTCTCGCCTTCGCAGGAGCGCCGCTACAAGAAGCTGCGCGAGGAAATCGTCGGCCTCGTCAAGTCGCAGTCGCTGAACAACGCCCGCATCGAGGCGCTGGTGGACCAGCTCTATGACATCTCCAAGCGCCTCAACGTGCTGGAAGGCCGTCTGCTGCGGCTCGCTGAAACCTACAAGGTGCCGCGCGAGGAGTTCCTGCGCGAATACCAGAGCAACGAACTCGACGGCGAATGGCTGAAGCGTGTGGGCCGCCTCACCAAGCATGGCTGGAAGAAGTGGGTCAACGACGAGAAGGAATCGATCAAGGTCATCCGCGACGAGATCTTCGAACTCGCCTCCGCCACCGGCCTGCAGATACAGGAATTCCGCGGCATCGTCGCCAAGGTGCAGAAGGGTGAGCGCGAGGCGCGCATCGCCAAGAAGGAAATGGTGGAAGCGAACCTCCGTCTTGTCATTTCCATCGCCAAGAAATACACCAACCGCGGCCTGCAGTTCCTTGACCTCATTCAGGAAGGCAACATCGGCCTGATGAAGGCGGTGGACAAGTTCGAGTACCGCCGCGGCTACAAGTTCTCGACCTATGCCACGTGGTGGATCCGCCAGGCGATCACGCGTTCGATCGCCGACCAGGCGCGCACCATCCGCATTCCCGTGCACATGATCGAAACGATCAACAAGATCGTGCGCACCTCGCGCCAGATGATGCACGAGATCGGCCGCGAACCGACGCCGGAGGAACTGGCCGAGAAGCTCTCCATGCCGCTGGAAAAAGTGCGCAAGGTGATGAAGATCGCCAAGGAGCCCATCTCGCTTGAAACCCCGGTGGGCGACGAGGAGGATTCACACCTCGGCGACTTCATCGAGGACAAGAACGCCATCCTGCCCATCGACGCCGCGATCCAGGCGAACCTCCGCGAAACCACGACCCGCGTGCTGGCCTCGCTCACGCCGCGCGAAGAACGCGTGCTGCGCATGCGCTTCGGCATCGGCATGAACACGGATCACACACTGGAAGAAGTGGGCCAGCAGTTCAGCGTGACGCGCGAACGCATCCGCCAGATCGAAGCGAAGGCGCTGAGGAAGCTGAAGCATCCGAGCAGGTCTAGGAAGCTGCGCTCGTTCCTCGACAACTGACGTCTGCGAAGAGTTACTTCCGCACCCAGCTCTCGCTCTTGCACAGCACCGCCAGCATGCAGCCGGCGATGGTGAGGGTGTTGCCGTTGATTGCACCTTTGCCGGTGTAGGTCTTGTCGGATTCGAGGTCGGTAAGGGTGCCCTTGTAGTGGCCGTCGCCGGTGGGGCTCAGCTTGCCGGCGCTCTTGCCTGCGTTGGGGCCCGTTACGGGTGAGGCGCAAAAGCTGCCGCCGCAAGGGCTGAAGGCGACGATGATGCCGTTGGGCCGCTTCCAGTTGCCGACGATGGGATCTCCCGCCTGGGCTGTTCCGGTGCTTGCCAGCAGTGTGGTGACGAGGATGAGAAGCGTCTTGCGTGTGCGTGTCATGGTGGTGCCCCGTTCTGGTTGCGCCAGACTACGCACGAACCATGCCGACGGTAAAGCGGCTGCGATGGGCGGATGCTTGATCCTGGTCAAGGCAGCCGGACGGTGCAGGCGTCATCCTTATGAGATGGTCACACGTTTCCCCTCGGGCCGCGAGCCCCACAAACCGGCAGCTGCCCCTCAGCCTGCTCCCGCCGCCGCTTCTGAAAAGCCGAAGCTTCCGGAACCCTCCTGCGGGTGCGGATGCAGCCACAAGAAGGCTGACGACACGAAGGCCTGAGAACCGCCGCGCCATTCCCCGTCCGCGCCATTCCTCGTCCGCGTCAAGGCGGGTCGCTGGAGGGATGCGCCGCATCGGCAAGACCTGAAGCTCGTCCCCCCGGGGCAGGGCTGCGAATTGCCGCCGCTTCCCAAACATGCAATGATTTTTACCGCGGGACGCGCAGCCTGAACCGCGATCATGGGCCATTGGCCTGGCCTTGCGACTTTTCCGGCGCGCCGCCCTGTCGCAACGCTCTCCAGGATGTTGGGGGCCATCGCCCTCACTGTGGGTGCATCCGGCACTGTACGCGGCCAAACGACAATGCTGATGACGGTGGAGGAGGTGGGCAGCGTGACACGAAGGACAATCGCCTACCGGCCGCCAGGCGGCTGATCACCAGAAGGTGGGCGGCACCGTCCGCCCGCCAATCGCAGAGGCTCTTGTATCTGTAACTGACGTAGTTATATATAGAGGCGAAAGGAAACTCGATCATGACCACGCGGATGCCGACCTATTTCATCTCTCACGGCGGGGGGCCATGGCCCTGGTTGCCGGACATGCGGCAGATGCTGAAGAGCCTCGAAGTTTCACTCGCGAACATGCCGAAGGAAATCGGCGTCACGCCCAAGGCGATCCTGATGGTGTCCGGCCATTGGGAGGAAAAGGACTTCGCGGTGATGTCGGGCGATGCGCCGGGCATGGTCTATGACTACGGCGGCTTTCCGCCCTTCACCTACGAGATCAAGTATTCCGCGCCGGGGGCACCTGCGCTGGCGAAGCGAATTGCCGACCTTCTGACGGCGGCGGGGCTGCCGACGCATCTGGATCCGGACCGCGGTTTCGACCACGGCGTCTTTGCGCCGATGCAGGTGATGTATCCCAATGCGGATGTGCCCCTGCTGCAGGTTTCCATGCGCCATGGCTATGATCCCGAAGAGCACCTGGCGCTGGGCCGTGCGCTTGCCCCCTTGCGTGATGAAGGTGTCGTGATCGTGGGCAGCGGCCTCAGCTATCACAATCTCAGGCTCTTCGGCCCCGGCGCGAAGGAGCCATCTGCGGCGTTCGATGCGTGGCTCGACGATGCGATGCAATCTGATCCCAAGACGCGCGTTGCGAAGCTGAAGGCGTGGGAGCAGGCCCCTTCGGCGCGCATCTGCCATCCGCGCGAAGACCACCTCATTCCGCTGATGGCGGCGGTAGGCGCGGCGGAAAACGAAAAGGCGACGCGCGTCTATCACGACGCCAACGTCTTCGGCGGCGTCACGGCATCAAGCTACCGCTTCGGCTGAGCGCCGCAGGGCTGGCGCGGACTGTCAGTTTCGCGTCAGCCACACTGGATTACAGAAGAGCCTGAAATGATTGGGTTCTTCTGTAATCATGCAAGTATCAATTCAACGTCCTGAGGTGCCCGTGTGGGATTTGCCGGTGCGGCTGTTCCACTGGGCTCTTGTGGCGTGCGTGACGGTCGCGGTGGCGACGGGACTTTTCTTCCCGGCGAACTGGCTTTCCATTCATGTCTGGGCCGGTGCCGGCATTGGCGGGCTCATCCTTGCGCGGCTTGTGTGGGGCCTCACCGGCAGCACCTATGCGCGCTTTGCAAATTTCACGCTCTCGCCCTCGGCCGTCATCACCCATCTTCGCGACATCCAGTCGGGGCGTGTGCATCGCGAGGGCGGGCACAATGCGCTGGGCGCCTGGATGGTGGTGACGCTGCTCGTCACGCTGTCGCTGATCCTGCTCAGCGGTGCGTTGATGCTGGGTGGTGCCTTCAAGCAGGGGCCGGGCAAGGGCTTCATCTCCTTCGCCACCGGTGATCTCATGCGCGAGCCGCATGAACTTCTGGCCTACCTGCTCCTCGCCCTCGTTGCGGCCCACATTGCGGGCATGGCGTTTGAATCGCGCCGCAGTGGCGAGAACCTGGCGAGGGCCATGGTGACGGGCCGCAAGGCGGCGGGCTTCATTCCGGCACCACGCAGCTTCACGGCACGCGCAGGCCTTGCTGCAACGCTGGTTGGGCTTGTGGGTGCGGGCGTGGTGGGGGCTGGCGTGTTCGCCAACGCCCTGCCGCCGAAGGGCGTGCGCGCTGTTGCGCTCGATGCGGGTTGGAAAACGGATTGCGGCGATTGCCACATGGCCTTTCACCCCACGCTGCTGCCCGCGCAGAGTTGGACCAAGCTGATGTCATCACTCGATGATCATTTCGGTGAAGACGCGAGCCTCCCTGCCGACAAGGTTGCGGCCATCACGGCGTTCCTCACCGCCAACAGCGCGGAAAGTTCCGACAGCTTTGCCGCCAACCGCTTCCGCCGTGTGAATGCGGAGCGTCCGCTGGAAATCACCGCGACGCCTTTCTGGACGCGCCGCCACAGCGAACTCGCCGATGCCGTGTTCAAGGCACCGCCTGTCAACAGCAAGCAGAATTGTGCCGCCTGCCACGGCGATACGGAGACAGGCATTTTCGCGCCCCAACAGATTTCAATTCCACAGGAGACAAAGCAATGAAATGGATGATCCTGCCGCTCGCCCTTGCGGCGGCTGTTCTCGCCACGCCCGCTTCGGCAGGCCCGCGCGAGGATATTCTCGCAACCTATGCCGCAGCGGCCAAAGCCGCTGATGGTGGATTTGCGGGATTCGATGCGGGCCGCGGCAAGGCGTTCTACGCCCAGCAGTTCACCGCCTCGGCAGAATCGCCATCCTGTTCCAGCTGTCACACAGCCTCGCCCCTGAAAGCGGGAAAGACCCGCGCGGGCAAGGTCATTGATCCCATGGCCGTCTCGGTCACACCGGACCGCTTCACCGATGCCGCGAAGGTGGAGAAGTGGTTCGGCCGGAACTGCAACACCGTTCTCGGGCGTGAATGCACCGCCGCCGAGAAGGGCGACTTCATCACCTACCTGTCCGGACTTTGAGGAGAATTCACATGCGTATCCTGCTGACTGCGGCCTGTCTTTTCGCCGTTGCAACCGTGGCTCTCGCAGACGGCGCCCGTGGCGTCGTCACCGATGAGTTGACGAAGAAGGAATGCAGCGCCTGCCACATGGCCTATCCGCCGGGCTTTCTGCCGGCACGGTCATGGGAGGCTCTCACTGGCAATCTCAAGGATCACTTCGGCGAGGATGCCTCGTTGGCTGCGGATGCGACCACCGCCATCCGGGACTACCTTGTGGCCAATGCGGCCGATGCCTCGGGCAAGATGCGCGGCTTCCCGCGCGGCATCCCGGCAGATCAGACGCCACTTCGCATCACCGAACTGCCGCGCTTCAAGGGCGAACATGGCCGCTTCTCGGATACCACCATGAAGAAGGTGGGCAGCTTGAGCAACTGCGTCGCCTGCCACCAGGGCGCCGAGAAGGGCTATTTCGAAGACGACTGAGACGCAACTGCGGGCTCCGCGCCCAGCGCCTGCGCCATGCCGGTCTCAGGCATGTCCTCTGCCTGAGACCGCCGGCACGGGTTGGAACAGGCCGCTGGTACAGTGCCTACTTCTTCTTGCCGTTGCCCGGCCGCAATGTCTTTCCGAGGATGTGTTCGTCGCGGCCGATCACGTGAGCGGTCGTGCCGACGAGCAGGGGATCGGGCCCGGCCACGATCTTCTTGTTCTTCTCGGGGTAGGGCAGGGACGAGAGGAAATACTGCATGCAGGCGATGCGGGCGCGCTTCTTGTCGTCCGACTTGATGATGGTCCACGGGGCATCGGCGGTGTCCGTGTAGAAGAACATCGCCTCTTTCGCCTCGGTGTAGTCGTCCCACTTGTCGAGCGAGGCCTTGTCGATGGGTGACAGCTTCCACTGCTTCAAGGGATCGTTCTCACGCGATTTGAAGCGGCGATGCTGTTCATCGCGCGTGACCGAGAACCAGAACTTGAAGAGATGCACGCCGGAGCGGACCAGCATGCGTTCAAGGTCCGGGCACTGGCGCATGAATTCCAGGTATTCATTGGGCGTGCAGAAATTCATCACGCGTTCCACACCGGCCCGGTTGTACCAGGAGCGGTCGAAGAAAACGATTTCGCCACCCGACGGCAGGTTGGCGATGTAGCGCTGGAAATACCATTGGGTGCGCTCGCGCTCGGTGGGTTTTTCAAGGGCCACCACGCGGGCGCCGCGCGGATTGAGATGCTCCATGAAGCGCTTGATGGTGCCGCCCTTGCCGGCGGCATCACGGCCCTCGAACAGGATCACGATGCGCTCGTTGTTCTCCTTCACCCAGCTCTGCACCTTGAGCAGTTCCACCTGCAGTTCCTCCATCTCCTTTTCATAGGCCTTGGTGGAGATGCGGTTCTGGTAGGGGTAGGCGCCGGTCTCGAAGGCATGGCGAATGGCTTCCGGATCATGGCGAAGCTGGCTGGGCGAGAGGCGCGGCAGCCGGTCCATGCTTTGCGGCGGCGCGGCGGCCACCTCTTCGGCTTTTGCCTCGGCGGCTTG
>CALMLK010000050.1 GCA_937868035.1 uncultured Alphaproteobacteria bacterium | reverse complement strand
GCCGCTTGCGTGACTCGAACACGCGACCCCATCATTACGAATGATGTGCTCTACCAACTGAGCTAAAGCGGCCCGGCGGTGCTTTGCACCGCGTTTCAGACGGGCGGGGGATAGACGGTTTCTTTTCCGATTTCAACCGTCAATGCGTTCGGGCGCATCGACGCCCGGATCATCGGGCGGACGGTCGAAGGGCAGCGATTTTGGCGGCTCGCCCGTGGCCTCGCGCACGGCCGCGGGGGCGGCGATTTCCGCCACGCGTTCGGCCGCAGGCGCCTCCGGCGGTTCCACCGGCAGCATGTCGAAGGGCACTTTCCATTCCGAGGGCACGATTTCGCCCGTCACCGGGGACAGCGGCATCCAGCGCGGGCTGGCCACGCCATCCGAGACCCACATGGGATCGCGCGGGGCATGGATTGCGCGGGCAAACCATTCCCGCGCCTTGCCTTTATCGCCTTCCGCATCCTCGATTTCGCCCATCAGGGCGCAGACGCGGGCCGGGGGACGTTCGGCGCCATAGGGAGACAGTGCGGCGCGGGCCACGTCGAGGCGGCGCGCCGCCACGGCAGCCTTGGCGAGGGCACAGGCCCCTTCAAGCGAATCGGGGGACGCCCCCACGAGGTCACGCACCCGTTCGAACCGGGCCTCCGGGCCATCGCCGGTCACCGAGCGCGCCATCAACTCGGCAAGGTCCGGATGGGGGGCGAGCGCCCAGGTGGCGCGCAGCAGCTTCTGGGCCTTGCGCACATTGCCCGATGCGATGTGACTGCGGGCCGCAATGGATGCGGCGGGGACGAGTGCGGGATCGAGACGGAGCGCATCCAGCGCCAGGTCCAGGGCCCGGGTCCGGTTTTCGTCTTCGATGGCAAGTGCTTCGGCGGTGATGAGGGCGGCGCGCTTGCGTGCGGCATCGGCCCGCGAGATCAATCCGGAACGGCCCTGCTGTTCCAGCGTGTGTGCCGCCGGAAGCCAGAGCTTGCGCGCGGCCTGCACCTGCAACACGGCGGTGGAGGCCCATGGCAGGCGCGGATTGCGGGCCAGCGCCTTCTCGGCGTGTTGGAGTGCCGCGACGAGATCGCCGGACTGGCGGGCTTCGGAGAAGAGGCCGCGCAAACCCATCAATTCGGTTTCCGGGTCCTTCGCCATGGTCTCGAAGATGCGCTTCACGCTTTCGCGGTCGCCCTTCAATTGCGCGGCCTGGGCGGCCAGCACGTTGACCAGCGGTTCGTCCGACAGGGTATTGGCCGCGATCGCGGCATGGCGGGAGGCGGCATGGGCATCGCCGGCACCGGCGGCAACGATGCCCTTGGACAACGACTCATAGGCCTTGCGGTGCTTGCGGAAGCGAAAGAACTCGCGCGCTGCCGTGGGGCTGCGCAAGACGCGGCGCAACAGTGACCAGAGGAACGACAACGCCACGATCAGAATGATCGTCAACGCCACCGCCACGAAGAGTTTCATCTCATACTGGCGGCCGAGCCATGTGACCGTCACGCTGCCGGGACGGTCCGCCAGCCAGGAGAAGAAAACGGCCACGGCCACCAGCAAGGCAAATCGCCAGATCATCCTGATCATGTCACTGCCCCGCCGCCTGCACGCGGGCCACTGCTGCCGCGACATCACCCAAAGCCGCTTCGAGGGAGATGCGGGCGGCGGCACGGTCACGCCACTGCTGCAGACCTGCGGGCAGCGCGCCTTCGGGTTCATCCACGGCGGCGATGGCCTGTGGAAGGTCGCCTGCATCGGCAAGCGCAATCGCCTTCTCGGCCACCTGCTGCCAGTTCACGGCATCAAGATCACGGATGGTGATGACGCTGGAGAGCATCTCGCTAAAACGGTCCCAGAAGCCGGGCTCGGAGGGCAGAACCTTGATCTCGGGCGTGGGCAAGCTGGGCTTCAGGGCTGCGAGTTCCGTTGCCAGGCCTTTGGCATTGGGCAGGCCCGTTGCGGCATGGGCCGCAAGAACATCAAGCCCGCCCGCTGCCGGCAGAAGCCGCGCGATGCGGTCACTCTCATCGGCATAGGCCGCACCCGACTCGATCTTGGCTTTGAGGTCAGAAATGGTCTGGGTCAGCGCGGCAGCGTCGGGTGCACCGGTCTTCTGCGCCTTCAGTGCGGCCACATCCTGTTCCAGTGTTGCAAGGCGCTGGGCGACATCGGGGGGAATGACCGCGGCGGGCGTTCCGCCTGCTCCAGCCTGGGGTGGATTGCTGGCCAAAGTGGCAAGCGCTGTCTTGGTTTCGTCGATCTGCGCCTGCAAGGCGGCAAGGCTGGACTTGGTTGCGGCGAATTCATCCTGCAGCGCCTTCTGCCCGGAGGTCGCGGTGCCTGCTGCTGTTTCGAGCGCGTTCACGTCCGACGTCAGCTGTTCTCCCAAACGCTCCAGCGCCTGCACCTGGGTGGCGAGAGTCTCATGGCCCTTGCCGATGATGTCCACGCGCTGTGCGATCAGCTGAACGTTGTCGCTGGGGAAATAGCTGGAAAGAAGATCGCGGTAGATCCATCCGCCGGCAATGCCGCCCACGGCGAGTGCTGCGAGGAATGCAATGCCGCCATAGGAACCGCTGCGCCGTGGCGGAGGTGCCGGCGGCGGTTCTGCATGTGGTGTGTGCGCGCCATGGTGCGCATCCCGTTCCACCGTCACTTCATCGGGATCAAGGTCGATCACCGTAGGCCTGACCGGCGATGTATCTGCATCGTTGCTCATGGAGATAAGGGCTATTCCTGTTCGGGCAAGGGTTCAAGCGTTTCAAGTGCCGCAAGCATGGCCTCTTCGTCAGGATTTGCGGCAATTTCATGCGGCCAGCCGGGCGGCAGCGCGCGCGCCACATTGGCGGAAAGACAGAGGTGAAGCATCTTCGTCATGTGTTGTGCGCAGCCTGCCTTTTCAATCGCTGCGCGCCACAGGGCGGCGCTGCGGGGCGAGTAGAGCAGAACGGCATCGGACGTTGTTACCGCTTCACGCAGGTCTGCCGGTGTTGTCGACACGGCATCATAGGCGACGACGCGCGTGATGCGAAATCCCGCTGCCCGGAGCTTGCCTTCGAGGTCGCCCGAAGTGGCGGCACCGGAGAGATAGAGAAGCGGGCCTGAGTCCTTTGCAAGATGCTTTACGATGAATGCCGCGAGGCCATCGACATCGCCGCCATGGGCCTGCACCTCCGTGAACCCGGCGGTGCGAGCTGCAGCGGCGGATTGAGGGCCGACACAATAGACCGGGAGATGCCGAACACTGGCAAGCAGTGGCACGTTGGCAAGGCCGTTGGCGCTGGTGATGCAGACGCCCTGGTACGGCTCCACCGGAATCGTGGCGCTGCCGCGTGGAACAATCTCCAGCAGCGGCACGATCAGGGGCTCATGCCCCAACGCCTTCACCTTCGCGGCAAGGGGCGTTGCATCTTTGGTGGGCCGCGTGAGGATCACTCTCATGCCGCGCGCCAAACCGGTCAGGCCGCGCCGACGATAAGACTGCCGCCCTTTGCCTTCACTTCGGCGGCAGCATCCGTTCCCATCTGCGCAGCATCGGCGGGCGCGCCGCTCCGTTCGGCGGTGAACACCTTGCTGCCGTCGAGGGTCAGCGTCTCGCCGCGGAAGTGGAGGCGGCCATCCCTCAGGTGCGCATGCCCGGCAATCGGTGTGCGGCAGGAACCATCGAGCGCCGCGAGGAAAGCGCGCTCGCAGGCGATGGCGGTGGCCGTCTCCACATGATTGATGGCGTCCAGCATGGTGTGGATGCGGGCATTGCCGGCATGGATCTCGATGCCGATCGCACCTTGGGCGATGGCGGGCAGCATCTCCTCCATCGTCACGATGGCGGCGATGTGGTGCGACAGGCCGAGACGATTGAGGCCGGCGACGGCAAGGAAGCTGGCGTCGGCCACGCCATCCGCCAGTTTGCGCAGGCGCGTTTCCACATTGCCGCGAAACTGCACCACCTTCAGGTCGGGGCGGAGACGCAGCGCCTGGGCCGTGCGGCGCACCGATGACGAGCCCAGCGTTGCGCCCTGCGTCATGTCCCGCAGCGACGTCGCAGTCAGGCTGATGAGCGCATCACGCGCATCTTCGCGCGGCAGCGTGGCGGCAAAGGCGAGCCCATCCGGCAACACCGCCGGCATGTCCTTCATGGAATGGACGGCGAGGTCGATCTCCCGGGCGAAGAGCGCCTCCTCGATTTCCTTGGTGAAGAGGCCCTTGCCGCCGATCTCCGACAGGGGGCGGTCGCGGATGCGGTCGCCTGTCGTGGTGATGACGACGATCTCGAATTCCTCCTCCGGCAGGCCGTGGGCCGCCATGAGGCGGCGGCGGGTTTCGTGGGCCTGGGCGAGGGCGAGGGGCGAACCCCGTGTTCCGATACGGATTTTGGTCATTTGCAAAGTGTAAGTTCCGGATGCTACAGCGGCAACGTCTAATTCATTTGCCCCTCCCCACGCCAGCCGGACTCATGGCCGCATCCGCAACCCTCATTCTTGGACTTGAAACCTCCTGCGACGAGACGGCAGCCGCCGTGGTGCGCCGCGATTCGGAGGGGCACGGGACCATCCTCAGCAATGTGGTGCTGTCGCAGGTCAAGGATCACGCGCCGTATGGCGGCGTGGTGCCGGAAGTGGCGGCGCGTGCCCACATCCGCCACATCGGCACGCTGGCGGAGCAGGCGCTGGCGGAGGCGAGGGTCGATGCGGGAGCGCTCTCTGCCGTGGCAGCGACGGCAGGGCCTGGCCTGGTGGGCGGGCTGCTCGTGGGGCATACCTTCGGGAAAGGCTTCGCGCTGGCGCAGGGTCTGCCATTTCTCGCCATCAACCACCTGGAAGGACACGCGCTCACGCCGCGTCTCCTGGGGCCGTGCGTTTTCCCCTACCTGCTGCTGCTGATTTCCGGCGGGCACACGCAATTCCAGTTGGTGACGGGCGTGGGCGCCTACCAGCGCCTCGGCACCACCATTGATGACGCGCTCGGCGAAGCCTTCGACAAGACGGCGAAGTTGCTGGGCCTTGGCTATCCCGGCGGGCCGCAGGTGGAAGCACTGGCGAAGCTCGGCAATCCCCTGCGCTTTCCCCTGCCACGTCCGCTCAAGGGCCGGGCCGATTGCAATTTCTCCTTCTCGGGCCTCAAGACCGCCGTTCGCGAGATCGTGCAGGCCCTGCCCCGCGTGAGCGATGACGACCGCGCCGATGTCTGCGCCTCCTTCGAACGCGCCGTGGTCGAAACGGTGTCGGACCGCACGCGCCGGGCCATGGCGCTGTTCCGCGAGATGTGCCCCGAGGCCGCCACGCCAGCCTTCGTGGTGGCGGGCGGCGTTGCGGCCAATGCGCGGCTGCGGGCGATGTTTGCCGAGGTGGCGGAGGCGAACGGATTCGCGCTCGCTGTTCCTCCGTTTGATCTGTGTACGGACAATGCGGCGATGATCGCCTGGGCGGGGGCGGAGCGCCTTGCGCTGGGACTGCAGGATGAATTGGATTCCGCCGCCCGGGCGCGCTGGCCGCTCGATGCGGTTTCGGCTCCGCTCGTGGGGCACGGACGGCTGGGGGCAAAGGCATGACGAAAAAGATCTGGGTGCTGGGCGGCGGGTCCTGGGGTTCGGCACTGGCCCATGTGGCGCGCAGTGCGGGGCACGACGTCGCCGTCTGGAGCCGCGCCAACAAGGACATGCGGCTCGCCAGGGATGCGGACGCGGTGATCGTGGCCGTGCCGGCGCAGGCGGTGCGGCTGGTGCTGACCGAGGTGCAGGTGCCCGACAAGGCTGCCGTCATCATCGCGGCCAAGGGCATTGAGCGCGGCAGCGGTCACTTCATGCATCAGGTGGTGCGCTCGCGCGCGCCGGAAAACCCCGCCCTCATCCTTTCGGGACCGAGCTTTGCGGCAGATGTACTGGCGGGCAAACCCACGGCTGTGACGCTGGGCGGCCCCACGCTTGAGCTTGCCAATGCCTGGGCGCAGGAGTTGAGCCTGCCGCACTTCCGCATCTACGGTTCCGACGACGTGCTGGGCGTGGCCCTTGGCGGGGCCATCAAGAACGTGCTCGCCATCGCCTGCGGGATTTCCGACGGACGCCGGCTTGGCGACAGCGCGCGCCGCCCTCATCACGCGGAGCTTTGCCGAACTCACCCGTTTCGGCCAGGCGATCGGCGTGCGCGCCGATACGCTGATGGGCCTCTCCTGTCTCGGCGACCTGATGCTGACCTGCACCAGTCCGCAGTCGCGCAACTATTCTGCGGGCCGCCTGATCGGCAGCGGTGCTGCCGTGCCTGAGGCGCTGGCCGCGACGGCAGGCACGGTGGAGGGAGCCTATACGGCCCTTGTCGCCGTTGATCTGGCGGCGCGTCACGGCGTGGACATGCCCATCGTGTCCGCCGTGCATGCCATCCTTGACCGCAATTCCTCACCCGAGGATGAAATCAACCGTCTGCTGGCGCGTCCTCTCAAATCCGAATTCTGAACCGGAGACCATCCATGCTCTTTGCCGTCATCTGCACCGACAAGCCGAACAGCCTCGACCTTCGCATGGCGACGCGGCCCGCCCATCTTACCTATCTTGAAACGGTTGATGTGAAGGGGGCCGGGCCCTTCCTGGATGCCAGCGGCAATCCCAATGGCAGCCTCGTCATCATCGAGGCCGCTGACCAGGCGGAGGCGCAGGCCATCGCGGGGCGCGACCCTTACGCCATGGCGGGACTGTTTGCCTCGGTCGAGGTGCGGCCGTGGAAGTGGCTCATCAAGAATCCGGAGACGAAGTGATGACCTTCTGGCTGTTCAAGTCAGAGCCCGACGTGTTCTCCTTCGACATGCTGGTGAAGAAGGGCGAGCGGGGTGAGGAATGGAGTGGCGTTCGCAACTACCAGGCCCGCAACAACATGCGGGCGATGAAGCTCGGCGAACGCGGCTTCTTCTATCACTCCAACATCGGCAAGGCGGTGGTCGGCATCGTCCAGGTGTGCAAGACCATCCATCCGGATTCGACCGCCGACAAGCCGGCGTGGGAATGCGTTGACGTGCGCGCCGTGGCGGCGCTGCCGCACCCTGTCAGCCTCGATGCCATCAAGGAGGTGACGGCCCTTGCGGAGATGGTGCTGGTGAAGAACTCGCGGCTTTCCGTTCAGCCTGTGACAGCCGTCGAATTCCGCGCCATCTGCAAGATGGGCGGGCTCGATCCCGCATCGTTCGCTTCATGACGCCGTACGAGCGCGCCCGCTTCGTGCGTGCGCATACCGAGATCCTTGCGCCGCCGCTGGTGCCGGAGGTGAAGCTCCACCTCGCCCATGAGGCGTTGCCGATCTGGCAGAAGACGGAAGAGGAACTGGGCGAGATCGGATTGCCGCCGCCGTTCTGGGCCTTTGCCTGGGCCGGCGGTCAGGCGCTGGCACGGCACGTGCTGGATCATCCTGCACTGGTGAGGGGAAAGCGCGTGGTGGACCTCGCCTCCGGCTCCGGGCTTGTGGGCATTGCGGCGCTGAAGGCCGGTGCGAAGGAGGTGCTTGCAGCCGACATCGACCTCTTCGCCGTGGCGGCGATGGAGATCAACGCCGCGCTCAACGGTGTTGCCCCCCGCATCACCAGCGACAATCTGCTGGCCCATGCAGCACCTCGCGTCGATGTGATCCTCGTCGGGGATTTGTTTTACGAACAGTCACTTGCGGCCACCTGCTTTGCCTGGCTCACAGCGGCGCGGGAAGAAGGTGCAACCGTCTTCATCGGTGATCCGGGGCGCAGCTACCTGCCCAAGGACAAGCTCGTCTCCATCGCCACCTACGCGGTGCCGGTGACGCGCGACCTTGAAGATGCGGAGATCAAGAAGACGTCGGTATGGCGGCTGGCTTGAGGGGCGCGCCGCTGTTGTTCAGGTAGAGCGCCACCATGATGAGCGCCAGCGCCGCCCACAGCCAGGGATCGCCCGCACCGCCGAAGAAATACATGGCGATGAAGACGGCGGCGGGCGAGGAGAGATAGACGGCCTGCGACGTGTAGCTCGCCCCTTTCTCGCGAATGAGGGTGAAGAAGGAAATGCGTTCGGCCACCCACATGCCGGTGGCGAAGACGAGGCTCCACCAGACGACCGGCCCGCTGTAGGCCGTTGACCACGGCGGCGAGAGCACCAGTACGAAGGGCAAGGCCAGCAGTCCCGAAAGCAGCGACTCCGCCGCCCCGACCGAGAACGTGGTGCCGTCTTTCGGCCAGTTCTGCTGGGCGTACCAATTGTAGGTGGCCCACAGCAGCGGATTGATGAAGGACGCCAGCAGCCACCACGACACCGCGCCGCTCACCATGCCGTCGCGCGTCAGCACCAGAAGCGAGGACGCGGCAAAGCCGAAGAGGATGGCGATGACGCGGCGGCGCGTGAGCGGATCACGGCCCGTGAGCGCGCCCACGAGAAAGCTGATGATGGGCGAGATCGAGAACACCAGCGCCAGTTCCGGAGCCGGCACATGGCGCGCCAGGGTGAGGGACCAGGCAAAGGGCACGTTCATCAGCGTGGCGCAGACCAGTCCATATTTCAGGATGGCCGGGCTCCAACCCCAGTCACCTTCCCAGAGACGGGCGACGCAGAACAGGAACACCGCGAGGCCCAGCCCCGTGTAACAGATGACATGGCTGACCGGCACGCCGCTTTCGCCCCAGTACTTGTACAGGCTGGGGGAAACGCCCCAGAACGTTCCGAGGGCGATGAAATACAGGATATGGCGCAAAGCCGGCATGGGCGGTGGCGGTTCTCCGGGACTTAGACAGGAGTCGGATTGCAGGCTATAGACTTGTCCGCCGATAAGACGAACAAATCCGGCATGTATGGGAGGAATGACGCCTATGTCCGAGAGAGTCGTTGCGGTTCCGGCGGCGTGGAAAAAGCGCGCCTGGGTGGATGAAGCCGGTTACAAGAAGAAGTATGCGGAATCCGTCAAGGATCCGGTGAAATTCTGGGCCCGGGAAGGCAAGCGGCTGGACTGGTTCAAGGCGCCGAAGAAAACCAAGAACACCAGCTATGCGCCCGACAAGGTGTCGATCAAGTGGTACGAGGACGGCGTCCTCAATGTCTCTCACAACTGCATTGACCGCCACCTGAAGAAGCGCGGCAACCAGGTTGCCATCATCTGGGAAGGCGACAATCCCTACGACGACAAGAAGATCACCTACAACGAACTCCATGTGCAAGTGTGCAAACTTGCCAACGTGATGAAGAAGCACGGCGTCAAGAAGGGTGACCGCGTCACCATCTACCTGCCGATGATCCCCGAGGCCGCCTATGCCATGCTGGCCTGCACCCGCATCGGCGCGGTGCACTCGGTCGTGTTCGGCGGCTTCAGCCCGGACTCCCT
>CALMLK010000049.1 GCA_937868035.1 uncultured Alphaproteobacteria bacterium | reverse complement strand
ATGACGCAGCCGAGGGTTGGTTTTGGGGTCTTGGTGCCGTTATGTGCTTCCTCTGCGTCTATCGTGCGCGCGAAGGTAGTGTCTGTCACGTCCGCTTCCAGTCCGGTGCTCTTGCTGCGTTTCAACATGCGCCTGCTCGGTATCCGACTCGTCCAGTGACGGCGTAACCAGGGCGCAACGGCAAATGCCCTCCCGGCCCCTCACGGGAACCGGCACGGCATTGCAGTGTTCTCTTCCATCCGGACTATACCGTCGGCCCCGGAGTCACACCGGGTCTGCTGACATTGCCATGTATCGCGAGATACACAGGCAACCGCTCGCGGGCTTTCGGCCGAAACCGATTTACCGCCGGTGGGGAATTGCACCCCGCCCTGAGAACGAACGTCTGTTATTCACAAACAGCGCTTATTTAGTCCCCCCGCGCCGAAACGCAAGGGCGCTGACGGTCACGTGTTATTCAACCGTGACGCTCTTCGCCAGGTTGCGCGGCTGATCCACGTCGGTGCCCATCTGCACGGCGGCATGGTAGGCCAGCAACTGCACCGGCAAGGCATAGACAAGCGGATTGATGAAGGGATGCATCTTCGGCATGGTGATGCAGTGGAAGGTCTTGCCGGCGTTGTTGCGGCAACCCGCATCATCCGTCATCAGCACGATCCGGCCGCCGCGCGCCGCCACTTCCTCCATGTTGGAGATGCTCTTCTCGTAGAGGTCGTCGTGCGGGGCCAGCACCAGCACCGGCACATTCTCGTCGATCAACGCGATCGGCCCATGCTTCAGTTCACCTGCTGCATAACCTTCCGCGTGGATGTAACTGATTTCCTTGAGTTTTAGCGCACCCTCCATGGCAATCGGATACATGATGCCACGGCCCAGGAACAGAACATCCCGCGCCCCCGCAATATCCTTCGCCACGGCGGCGATGTGCTTTTCCTGATGCAGCACCTCCGCCATGTGGCGTGGCGCTTCCAGCAAGGCGCCGACAAGTTCCTGTTCCTTTTCAGGAGGCAGATGGCCGCGCTGCTTCGCCGCCACAAGCGCCAGTGCCGCAAGGGCGGAAAGCTGGCAGGTGAAGGCCTTGGTGGAGGCCACGCCGATTTCCGGTCCGGCATAGGTGCGCACCACCATCTCGCATTCCCGTGCGATGGTGGATTCAGGCACGTTCACCACGGCCAGCGTGTGCTGTCTCTGAGACATGGAATAGCGCAAGGCCGCCAGCGGATCCGCGGGCTCGCGATACGGGGACCCGACACTCGCCAG
>CALMLK010000048.1 GCA_937868035.1 uncultured Alphaproteobacteria bacterium | reverse complement strand
TACGCCGACAAGTTGTCGGCTGCGGCAGCGGAGAAACTGGGGCGACTCGACATTGTCATCAACAATGCCGGCGTCATCACGCGTGGCGACGTCACCGCCACCAGTGATGCCGACTGGAACTTGTCTGTCGGCGTCAACGTCGAAGCACCTTTCCGCATTTCGCGGGCGGCCGTTCCGATCATGGCGGCGCAAGGTGGCGGCGCCATCGTCAACACGTCGTCCTGTTGGGGCCTTCGCCCTGGCCCGAACCATGCGGTTTACTGCATGACGAAGGCCGCGATCGCCTCGCTGACCCAATGCATGGGGCGAGACCATGCCCATCAGAATATCCGCATCAATGCAGTCTGCCCCAACGAGGTGAACACTCCGATGCTGCGCACCGGCTTCGCCAAGCGCGGCTTCAATCCCGACACCGCCATCGCGGAACTCAACAAAACCGTTCCCCTGGGCCGTATTGCCGAGCCCAAGGACATTGCGGATGTCGTACTGTTCCTCGCATCCGATGACGCCCGCTACATGTGCGGCTCGCTGGTGGAGGTGAACGGCGGAAAGGCCGTGTGGTGACGCGTTTCACTGGCAAGGTGGCGCTGGTCACGGGTGGCCGGAGCGGCATCGGCCGGGCCATCGCGCGGCGTTTCCGCGAGGAAGGTGCGCATGTCATCACGGCGCAGCGCGGCGCGGACACGGATGGCGAGTGGATCGAAGCGGACTTCGCCGCGCCGCAGTCAGCACCTGCGGTCATTGCCGAAGCGGTGAAGCGGGCGGGCCGTCTGGACGTGCTGGTCAACAATGCTGGCGTCATGCAGGAGGCACGTGCGGAAGACATGCCCCTTGCCGACTTCGAGCGGACGCTTGCTGTGAATCTTGTAACGCCGTTCATGCTGATCAAGGCCGCGCTGCCGCATCTGCGCGCCAGCAAAGGTGCCATCGTAAACATCGGTTCAATCGAGGGCCTGGGGTCCAACCCGCATCACGCCGCCTATTGCGCATCAAAGGCCGGGCTCCACGGTCTGACACGCGCCATCGCCGTGGATCATGGGGCCGAAGGCATTCGCTGCAATGCCATTTCACCGGGATGGATCGATACAGACCTCAACGAGGCCTTTATCGATGCCACTCCCGACCCCGTGGCCTTTCGCGCCAACATCGGCAAGATTCATCCGGTGGGGCGTACGGGCAAGCCGGAAGAAGTGGCCGCGCTCGCCGCATGGCTTGCTTCCGATGAGGCCGCCTTTGTTGCGGGGCAGGTCTGGACCATCGACGGTGGCCGCATGGCGAAGCTCAGTTTGCCGGCCTGAAAGGCACTTCTGAAAGGGTCCGGCTTTTCACGCCTTCACGATCAGATCTCCAGGCTTGACCGTGCCATCCTGTTCGATGGAGCACAGGATGCCGCGCAGGCGGTAGATCTTGTGGTCCTGGGCCGAGGTCCAGGCATAGGCGTCGTTGCCGTAGCGCCCGCGCCATTTGGCACAGCCGCGATTCCAGATGTCCGACACACGCAGCACGGCCGAGCCGACGCGGATCAGGCTCCCGGCTGGCAGGCTTTCTTCCGTGGTGTTGAGATCGGCCACAATCGTATCGCCTGGATGGGCGACCGAGTTACGGTCGCGCCACACGAGATTGAGCACCCGCAGCGGCAGGATCGAAACCTGGATGCGGGGATCGGGACTTCCGTCGTCGAGCTTCAGCCAGGGCTGGCTCATCTCCAGATCGCCTTCGACGCCGGTCTCGCGCGACAATGTCAGCTGAGCGGGGAAGTGACGCTGGTTCTTTGCGGGCCGGGTGCACACCATGGCGATGGGTGCATCCGTGCGCGGTGCGGCCAGCACATCAGCAAGCCCGTTGGTGAGTTCTTCGGCGGAGACGTGTATGTTCATCGGCGTTTTCCAGTCTCATCCTTGAACCGTGAATCGCGTTGGTTTGCAAGATTTCAGCTCGGCGCCACACGCAGGCAGCGTTGCACGGCGGGGCCAACAGGTGCATTCTTGGTGCAGCGATTGCGGCATCTCCCACTCTGGTTGAGAAGGCGCGCGCGGCGGAGGATGAAATGTCATGACGGGTAGAGCGCGGATCGGCGTGGTGGGCGGCAATGGCTGGCTGGGCAGCGCAATGATTGCCGCCGCCCTGGCGCAGAAGGCCGTCGCCCCCGGCCAACTCATCGTATCATCCCGGTCCGGCAACAAGGGCAGCCTTGGGGATGTTCCCCTCACCTGGACGCAGGACAACGCGGAGCTGGCGCGGCTCGCCGATATCGTGGTGCTGTCGGTGGGACCAGCGCAGTTCCGGGACGTGCACCTCGACCTTTCGGGCAAGCTGGTTCTTTCCGTGATGGCGGGCGTGAGTTGTGATGCGATTTCCGCCCGTACGCAGGCCCGCCGCATCATCCGCTCCATGCCCAATGCCGCCGCCGCCATCGGACAGTCGTTCACGCCGTGGTTTGCCACGCCCGCCGTGACAGCCGAAGACAAGGCGCAGGCGCAAGCCTTCCTTGCCGCGAGCGGGGACGCTGTCGAGGTGCCGGCGGAAGGTCACATCGATTTCTGTGTCGGTCTTTCGGGCTCGGGCGCTGCGTTTCCGGCGCTGCTCGCGGAGGCCATGATCGCAGAGGCCGTGGCGCAGGGCATTCCCCGTGCCTTTGCAGCGCGTGCGGCGAAGGGCGTGGTTTGTGGTGCCAGTCAACTGTTCAGGGGAGCGGACGTGGAGACGGGTGCCATCGTGAAGGAAATGATTGATTATCGTGGCACCACGGCGGCGGCGCTGCAGGCCATGATCGACAATGGCTTCAACGGCGCTGTTGCAGCGGGATTGCGGGCGGCGCTGAAGAAGGCCGCCAGCATCGCTTCGGACAACACGTGATGACCGCCATCGAACCTGTCCGCGGCGGGCCCTTGCGGGTCGGCATCATGTTGACGCGGAACTTCACGCTCAGTGCCTTCGCCCTGTTTGTCGACACGCTGCGCCTTGCCAGCGACGAGCGCGATCATTCCGGGCGCAAGTATGTGGATTGGGATGTGGTGAGCGACACGGCACAGCTCATCCCATCCAGTTCGGGCGTGCCCGTGGCGCCGACGGCCCGGCTGACGGACCGGAAGACGTATGACTATCTTGTCGTCGTCGGCGGGCGGCTCAACATCGAGCAGCAACTCAATCCGGCATTGATGTCGTTCCTCAAGGCGAACGGGGAAAAAGGAACGCCCGTTGTTGGCCTGTGCACGGGGAGTTTCGTGCTGGCGGAGGCGGGACTGTTGCGCGGCAAGACGGCGTGTGTGAGCTGGCTCCACCGCGAGGAATTCGAGCAGGCCTTCCCCGACATTTCCCTCGTCTCGCACCGCCTCTTTCTGGAAGACGGCAAAGTGACCACCTGTGCGGGGGGCACGGCGGTTGCCGACCTTGCGGCATGGATCGTGAAGAAGCACGTGGGCCTCCCGGCGGCGAAGAACGCCATGGAGATATTGCAGATCGAGCGCTATCGGGACGGCGACGACATTCAGGCGCGGCTGCCGCTCAACCTGCCTGCGGTGAGGGACAACCGCGTCAAGCTGGCCCTGCTGCTGATGGAGGAACTGGCTCACCAGAAGGGCGACGTGGAAGGCATCGCATCGCGCGTCGGCGTGTCCAGCCGGCAATTGGAGCGGCTGTTCAACCAGGAGCTTGGCTATGGTCCCAGCAAGGCGATCCAGAAGATCCGGCTGGAGAAGGCGCGATTGTTTGTGGAGCACACGGAGCAATCCGTCATGCAGATCGCGGTGGCCTTCGGCTATGAAAGCCAGACGCATTTCAGCCGCATGTTCCGGGCCCATTTCGGATTGAACCCGAGTGAGATGCGCCTCCGGAGCGGCGCGAACGGTACTGATACAAAGGGCGAAGACTAGGAAATTTTACCAGAATTCGGTTGCTTCGGCGGCAATTTCTCAACTAGAGTTTGCCGAGTGCCCTCATTTTGGCTGCATTCGATGCCTGTTTCCATATGCCCTGTTCTCCTGTGCGGTGGGTCCGGCACGCGGCTATGGCCTGTTTCGCGCAAATCCTACCCCAAGCAATTCGCTGAACTGGTGGGTGACGAGAGCCTGTTCCAGATGTCGGCGCGGCGGTTGAGCGGGCAAGGATTTGCAGCACCGGTGATCGTCACGGCTGAAGATTTCCGCTTCATCGTGACGGAGCAACTGACCGCCGTGCAGGTCGCGCCCACAGCCATTCTCATCGAGCCCGAGGCCCGGAACACCGCTGCCGCCATTCTCGCGGCGGCACTGCATCAGGCGAGGATCGATCCGCAGACACTCATGATTGTTGCGCCGTCCGATCATGTGGTGGGGCAGCCGCAGGATTTTCGCGAGGCGG
>CALMLK010000047.1 GCA_937868035.1 uncultured Alphaproteobacteria bacterium | reverse complement strand
TTTGGCGCCTTGGAATCCTGGTTCAGCGCCACCGCCGCAAAGCCGGTGATGAACATGATCTTGAGCGCGGGATCGAGTTCCGCCGCGCGGCGCGCCAGTTCGATGCCGTCCATTTCGGGCATCACGATGTCGGTCAGCAACAGGTCGAAGGTCACCTGCTTGATCTCCTCGAAGGCGCTGGCGCCCTCGCCGAAAGAGGTCACCGCATGGCCCGCCTTCTCCAGGGCGTTCACCAGGAAACGCCGGAGATCTTCGTCATCTTCTGCGAGGAGGATGCGTGCCATCTTCTTGTCTTGCATGTTCACTCAAATACCTGCTTGCCCCCGCGACTATGCCTGCCGCGCAGCCCCAAATCAATCGTGGCGCGCAGGTTAGCGGCAGCCGGGTAAACAGGGCGTGAAGCCTCTGCATCAACCGGGCAGGCATGGACAAATCGGTTGTCCCTGCCCATAGTTTGGCCACGGGCGGCCCCCGCCGCCGAAACTTGCGCTGAAACTTGCAACCAGGCACAGGGAACCACGCCGACATGACGGCAGAAGATGTCTTGGAGATCATTGCCCCCGCCGAATGGACGGTGCCAATGGTGTTCAACTCGCCGCACAGCGGCAGCCTTCTGCCGCCGGATTTCCTGAACCAGGTGCGGCTTGACCATCGCTCCCTCCGGCTCTCGGAAGATTGTTTCGTCGACGAACTCTTCGGCGGCTGCATCGCCGCCGGCGCGCCCATGTTGCGCGCCCTGTTTTCGCGCAGCTACATCGATCTCAACCGCGAGCCATACGAACTCGATCAGCGCATGTTCTTTGAACAGTTGCCGCGCCACTTCAACATGTCGTCGCCACGCGTGGCCTGTGGTCTTGGCACCATCCCGAAGGTGGTGGCGGAGGGTCAGGACATCTACCGCGGGCGCATTCTCCTGGCCGAGGCGCTGAACCGCATCGAATGCGTTTACCGGCCCTATCACCGCGCCCTGTCCGCCCTGTTGAACGAGGCCCACCGCGCCACAGGCCGCGTGCTGCTGGTGGATTGCCATTCCATGCCATCGAGTGCCGTCAGCGAAATCCAGGCCCACAACGAACGGCGCATCGATGTTGTGCTGGGTGACCGCTATGCCGCGTCCTGCGATCCGCTGATCGCCGCAACGGCCGAGGATTGCCTGCGCAACGCCGGCCTCAACGTGGTGCGTAACCGGCCCTACGCCGGTGGTTTCTTCACCGAGAACCAGGGCCACCCGCGTCTCGGCCGCCACGCCCTGCAGGTCGAGATCAACCGCTGCCTCTATATCGACGAAGGGCGGCAAACCAAAACAGCCAATTTCAACGCCATGAAGGGCATCTTGGACACGCTGGCCCAAACGCTGGGCAGTTTGCTGGCAGACCAGATCCCTGCCATCGACTTTCAGATGGCTGCGGAGTAGCAGGCACAATAAAAAAGGGCCGATGCACTACCGTGATCGGCCCAAGTCTAGGGAGGAAACGCCCAAAAGGGCTGCGGGAGGAACCCTGAGGTTCAGTCCCGATGACCGCGATATGGCATTGCAACATTTGCCTTTCAAGAGGCACGTCTGATGCAGAATCGGTCACAAGTTTGATCATTTGGACAAAAATATTGCCTTTCCAATGACTTGATTGAATATCTGGTACCTTGTCCGTAGCCATGCAAATCTTGCAATGCTCAAAATGATTGCTGCATTGCACAAATCCGTCCCATCGAGAGCCGCAAGCGACGTGCGTGCTCCCGGTGGGGTTGAACTCCGGGGAGCGTTACACCGTGAAGACCACTGAACTCGCCCAGCTCACGACATTTGCGCTGAGTCTGGCAGAGGCTGCCGCCAAGGAAATCCTGCCCCATTTCCGGCAAAACGCTCCCATCGACATCAAGGCGGGTGACGTATGGGACCCTGTCACCGAAGGTGACCGTGCAGGCGAACGGGCCATCCGCCACCTGATCGAAAAGCACTATCCCGACCATGGCATCATCGGCGAGGAATATGGGACGCGGGAAGGCCGCACCGGCCTCACCTGGATTCTCGATCCCGTGGATGGCACCCGGTCTTTCGTCATCGGCCTCCCCACCTGGGCGACCTTGATTGCACTCTATGACGATGGCAAGCCCGTGCTGGGCGTGATGTCGCAACCCTTCACCGGAGATGTCTTCGTCGGCAACCGGGAAGGCTCCAGTCTCATCCATCGCGGCACCCGCCAGGATATTCGCGTCGGCGCGCGCCGTGGTCTGGCGGACAGCATGGCCGGCACCACCTCGCCCCATCTCTACAAGGCCGAAAGTGCCGCCGCATTCGAACGGCTCCGGTCCACGATGAAGTCGGTGCGCTACGGACTGGACAGCTATTCCTTCTGCCTGCTGGCTGCCGGTCATCTCGACATCGCCATGGATCCCGTCCTGCAGATCTACGACATCGCGGCCCTCATTCCGATCATGGAAGGCGCGGGCGCCGTGGTCTCCTCATGGACCGGCAATGACCCGCGCACGGGCGGAAACGTGATTGCGGCGTCCTCGCAGGCCCTGCTGGATGAAGCACTCGCGGTGATGCAGCAGGCCTGAACGCTTACGCTGCGAAACGGCGCAACAAGGCGATGCTGACACAGCAGACGGCGGCGGAGAGAATCGTTCCCCACGCCATGTCGACAATGGCAACCTTTGCGTTGAAACCCTTCATCGTGGCGAGGTTGGTAAGATCGTAAGTGGCGTAGGCGACAAGGCCGAAGAAAGCGCCCTTCAACGTCGCGCGCACCAGATTTTCGCCCATCATGGCGGGATGAATGACGAAGACCACGAGTCCCGCCACGAACAGCAGATAGAAGGCGATGGCCACGACGAAGTTGGGCTGCTCCCGCATCAATCCGCCAAGTTCCGTGCGGTAGAAGCCGGGGCCCATGGTGCTGAGCCAAGCGAAATCAGCCGCCAGGAAAAATACGGCTGCAATCACATATTGAAGAAGGAAACTCCGCATGACTGCTCCCGTGGCCGCGTATGGTGGTTACGCAAACAGGGGGATGGCCGGATCACCCGGCGGGAACGGAAGGACGAGTCCGCTCAATCGTCCCGGTAGACGCGCTCACGGCGCTCGTGCCGTTCCTGGGCTTCGATGGAGAGGGTTGCGATGGGGCGCGCGTCAAGACGGCGGAGGCTGATGGGATCGCCCGTCTCTTCGCAATAGCCATAGGAACCGTCTTCGATCCGCTTCAGGGCGGCATCGATCTTGGAGATCAGCTTGCGCTGCCGGTCCCGCGTGCGCAGTTCAAGCGACCGGTCCGTCTCGGACGAGGCCCGGTCGGCGATGTCCGGCAGCACGTGGTTCTCATCCTGCAGGTGAGACAAGGTTTCCTTGCTTTCCTTCAGGATATCATCTTTCCAGGCCAGCAGCTTCTGCCGGAAATAGGCGACCTGCCGCTCGTTCATGAAGGGCTCGTCATCGCTGGGTTTGTAAGTGGCGTCTACCACGTCAGACATTTTGCGTATCTCTCCACCCAATTTGTGCGCGGCTTATAGCGACACGGGTGGGGGGCAGCAAGCCTTGCCAAGCATCGGAAACCCTGACCTGATTCGGTTCAACTCCGGGAACTTTTCTTTTCTTCCCAGCGGTCCTGCGCCTGCATCCACCAGTAGGATCCCTGCACGCCCAAGCGCCCAAGTTGTCCAAAGGCCCAGCGCGGCGCGAAAGGCGCAAACTGCCGCCAAGCATCATCCTCGCCGGCAATGCCGCGCGCGATGAGGAGGCCTCCCATGGCGGTTGTATTGAGGCCGTGCCCGCCAAAGGCCGTGGCATACCACTGGCCATCAGCATCGCGCCCGATCAGGGGCATCTTGTGGATGGCATATCCCATGAGTCCGGCCCAGGCGTAGTCAATGCGCGCGTCCGCGAGTGACGGATAGACCGAGACCATGTCGCGGCGCATCACCTCCGCGAGTTGCGCAGGCTCGGACACGCGCGTCGTGATGCGGCCGCCCCACAGCAGCCGCCCGCCCGTAATGAGGCGATAGTAGTCGCCCGCACGGCGCGTGTCCGCGATGGCGGCGCTTGTGCGGATCACGTCCTGCTGCAGGGGGTTGGTCACCGCCACATAGGTCGCAACGGGAAGGATCGCACGCCCCGAGGTACGGTGGAGATGCGGCGCGAGCGACGACACGCAATGCACGACATGCCTGGCGCGCACTTCACCTGCGGCCGTCTTCACGATGGATCCGCCCGCGGACTTCGTGACCGAGATTGCCGCGGCGTTTTCATGGACGCGCACGCCGGCGGCCGCCGCAAGCCGTGCCAGCAGAAGCCCATAGGACAGCGTGTGAATGTGAAAGGTGTTGTCGGAGGTGATGCTTTCGAAATAGCGCGGCGAGACCAGGTGCAGGCGTGTTTCTTCCGTGGTGGAATAGTGCAGCTTCTCCCCGTGATCCCGGTTCATCAGCTCCGCGTAGGCCTTCAGGCTGCCGTCGTCCCGATGGCGGAGTGCGACGCGTCCGCCCTGGCCCATGATGGCTGAAGGTTCATGGGTGCGCAGCATCTCGCGCACATAGTTGGTTCCTTCGCGCGACAATTGATAAAGCGCACGGGCTGAATCCCTGCCCGCAACGCGCATGATGCCCTCGACACCAAGCGCAAAACCGTTGGAGACAAATCCGCCATTGCGGCCCGATGCCCCGCAGGCAACACGGCTGGCATCAAGCAGCACCGTTGCCAATCCCCGGCGCTGACACTCCAGTGCCGTCACGAGCCCCGCAAATCCTGCGCCAATCACGCAAACATCCGCTTCCGCCACACCCGCGAGGGGTGCGTAATTCTCCCGCGAGACCGTCGCCTCGTACCAGCTTTCCGCGGGCTTAATGTCCTGTTGCAATTTGAACCACTCCACTTTCTGCGTGCTTAACGGAAATTTAGCCGAACATCTCCATTTTGAGGAGAACAGTTATTGTGTGGGTCGGTATCATGCGTGGTGTCTCTCTTATTTCCCTGATTGCAGCGTGTCTGTCTTTGGCCGCTTGCGCCGGTGGCGGCGGCGGCGGAAACGCCCTGTCACTTGCAACCGATCTCAGCGTTTGCGGCATTTCCTGCGATATCTCGGGGTCCTCCAGCGGAAGCTCGAGCGGTTCGTCAAGCGGCTCCTCCAGCGGATCCTCCAGCGGCAGCTCTTCGGGAAGCTCCAGCGGCTCCAGTTCCGGCAGTTCGTCGGGCAGCAGTTCCGGCACCGGTTCCACTGGCGGCGGCAACGTCACCGCCCTCTCGCCTACCACGGCCCAGCGCACGATTACTTTGGAAACCAGCGTCCTCCTGAAGCCCATCACGGGGACTTCGCTTGCTTCCCTTTCAACCTCGGGCACCACGTCGGCTGCCTCGAATACGGTTGCAACGACCGCCATCCTCTCACCCTCCAAGCCATCGAAGCTGATGGCGGCGTTCGACACGGGGACGGACAGCAACAGCAGTTGGGCCACGCCCGTGCTGATGAACGAATATGTGACCGGTTCGAATCGCGTCGACCAGTTCAATACCCTCGCCAGCGGCCAGCAGAATATCGGTGCAGGCACCGGCTACCGCGAATATCGCGCCCTCAGCGCCAGCGAAAACCGCGACGAACTGTTGCAGGTCTGGGCCTATGACGACAGCTACATGCTGCAATACCGCAATGCCGCCAGCGGGGCGGAAGCCAAGCAGCAGGCCTGGTCATTCGGTGGCAATGCAACAACCACGATGCGGACCGCTGGCGTCGCCAACTACAAGGGCCGTTTCGCCGCCACGGCCAAGACCTCCAACTGGTATCAGCCCGACAGCGCCGACGTGAATCCCAATGCCCTCTGGCAGGTCCAGGGCGACACGACGCTCGCAGCGGACTTCGGAACAGCCAAGGTGACGGGCACGCTGACGCCGGAAACCTGGACGAGCTTCCAGGAAAGCGTCGGTGGCAATTATACCTGGTACACGGGTGCCTATTCTGGTGGCGTCGCCGCCCCTTCTGCAGCCACGGTCGCGGCACCGGCCTATTCCTTCTACAACACCACGGTCGGCATCGACGCCAACATCGCCCAGGTGACGACGCCCACGCCCGGAAATACGCCGAACTATACCGGCGAAGCCACGCTCAGCGGCGGCTTCGTTTCGGGTGACAATCCTGTCTATGGCGGATTCTTCGGCAACGACGCTTCCGAAACGACGGGCGTCTTCAACGTCTACGGAACCATGCCCCAACCCATCGGCGGTGACGACGGTATCAACGGCGACCGCCGCGGCTACCTCACCATCAACGGCGCCTTCCACGCCAATTGCGTGTCCGGAGCATGCACCCCCTGATCGGACGTACACCATACGGTTTCAAGCGCGCAGCAGTCTGCGCGCTTGTTGCGTTGATTGCAGCCCATCCCGCGCAGGCAGCGACTGCCGTGGCTCCCACGGCGCAGCAGATCGCCGAGTATGAAAGCGTGGACGAAACCACGCGCGTGAAACTGCTGATGCATCTTGCCCGGTCCGGAAAGCAGGACCTGGCGGCGGATTTGCTGCAGCGCTACCCGTTGACGGGCAAGCATGCCGCCAATCGAACGCTTTTTCTCCAGGGCCTCATTCTTGAGGCTGACGGTGACCTCACCGCCGCCGTCAAGAAATTCCGTTCGGCACTCGCCAGCGATCCGAACCTCACACTGGTGCGGGCCGAACTTGCCAAGACACTGGCGCAACTCGACGAAGACGAGAGTGCCAAGCATCACCTCGACATTCTGGCGCAGTCGGCGCCCTCGGAAGAAACCGCGCGCGGCATTCGCTCCTTCATCGAGCAGGTGGATCACAAGAAGCCGCTGAAGTTCAGTGCCTTTGTCTCTGCGGCCCCCACCACCAATATCAACGGCGGCTCCAACCACTCGACGATGACGGTGTATGATCCGTATTCGGGCAGCAGTGTTCCCGCCTCCATCAACAAGCGCAAATCCGGTGTGGGTGCATCGGTCGGCGGCTCGGTCGGTTTCTCGCGCCGGGTCGGCAATGACTTCTATCTGGTGACCGCCGGCAACGCCTATGCGGCCCTCTACCAGGACACGGACTTCAACACCTACGGCCTGAGCGAATCCGCCGAGCTGCGCTACATGCTTGACCGCGGCTATTTCGGGCTGGGTGGCGTGGCGAGCCAGGGCATGGCCCTCTACGACGTCACGGCGATCGACACGGACTATGAGCACGTGTTGAGCTACGGCCCCCGCATTTCCGCCCAGTACAACATCACGGTTCACGACCGCATCAACGCCAGTGCCGTCTATACCTGGAAAGACAGCCTCGAACGCGACAAGCTGGATGGCACCGACTTCACCGCCAACGCCTCGCTGGAGCACACCTTCGATCCCAGCCTCAGCGTCTCGGCCTTTGGCGGCTTCAACCGCAACGAGACAGGTATCAAGTACAATTCCTTCCGGCAGTGGTCGGGAGGTGTGGGCGTTTACAAGGAACTTCCCGCAGGTTTTACCATCGACGCCCGCGCCCAGGCCATGGTCTCGGATTTCGACGCCATCCACCCCGCCATCGCCACGGCGGCCCGCAAGGATACGCGACTCTCTGGCACGCTCGAAGTCACCAAGCGCGATCTCAACATCTTCGGCTTTGCGCCTGCTGTTTCATATTCCTACGTCCGCAACCGCAGCAACGTGGACATGTATGACTATGACAGCCACACCGTGGACTTCCGCCTGACCAAGGACTTCTGAGAATGCGCGGCAAAGTGGCCGCCGCGGCGCGTGTTGCAGCCTGCGCCCGCTCTCGCTAAAGCAGCGCCCATGCGTTTTTCATCCGGCAAGGACTTCCTCAACTGGCCCCACAAGGCTGTCACCGTCTTCGGCATGTCCGGCGTCGGAAAGACCACCTTTGCCCAGCTTCTGCAGGAACACGACTGGTTCCACTACTCTGTCGATTATCGCATCGGCACCAAGTATATGGACGAGCACATTGCCGACAATTTCAAACGCGAGGCGATGACCAATCCGTTCCTGCGCGAACTCCTGCGCTCGGACTCGATTTTCATCCGCTCCAACATCACATTCGACAACCTCGCCCCTTTGTCCACCTACCTCGGCAAGCCTGGCAATCCCGCCAAGGGCGGCATTCCCTTTGCCGAATACAAGCGCCGCCAGGCCGAACACCGCGAGGCCGAAATCCGTTCGCTGCAGGATGTGCCCGATTTCATCCGCCGCGCCCGCGAGGTCTACCAGTACGAACACTTCATCTGCGACAGCGGTGGATCACTGTGCGAAGTGGTGGATCCCGATAACCTGGATGATCCGGTGTTGCGCACGCTCGCAGACAACACGCTGCTGCTTCATATCGAGGGCACGCCTTCCCACACCGCCATGCTGGTGGAGCGTTTCCGCAAGTACCCGAAGCCCATGTACTACCAACCCGCCTTCCTCGATGCGAAGTGGGCCGAGTACAAGGCGCTGAACAAGATCCGTGCCGATGACGACGTGGACCCCGATGGCTTCGCCGTGTGGGGCTTCGAGCAGTTGCTGCATCACCGGATTCCGCTTTACGGCAAGATTGCCAACAACTTCGGCTACACGGTTCGAATGCGTGACGTACCCACTGTCACCAGCGACGGGGACTTCCTGAACCTCATCACCCGAACCATCGATCAGAAGTAGATATCATGCCCATCCGCATTCCCAACGACCTTCCCGCCCGCAAAGTGCTTGAGCGCGAGGGCGTCAACATCATGACGGAAGAAACGGCGGCCCGTCAGGACATCCGACCGTTGAAGATCGGCCTCCTCAACCTGATGCCGGAAAAGATCAAGACGGAGACCCAGTTCGCCCGCCTGATCGGCGCCTCGCCCTTGCAGGTGGACTTGCGCCTCGTGCGCATCTCCAACCACACGCCGAAGACGACCTCGCAGGAACACATGATCGCCTTCTACGAAACCTGGGAGGAAATCCGCGCCGAGAAATTCGACGGCTTCATCACCACCGGTGCGCCCATCGAGCATCTGCGCTTCGAGGACGTGACCTATTGGGGCGAACTGGAGCGCATCTTCGAATGGACGCAGACACACGTCCACTCCTCCATGAACATCTGCTGGGGGGCGCAGGCCGCACTTCACCATTTCCACGGCGTGCCCAAGCATCCGCTGCCGCAGAAGGCTTTTGGCGTCTACCGTCACAAGAACCTCAATCCGTCCTCACAATACCTGCGCGGCTTCTCGGACGATTTCTCGATGCCCGTATCACGCTGGACCGAGGTGCGCCGGGCCGACCTGCCTGCTGGCGCCGGACTTGAGGTGTTGATGGAATCGGACGAGGTGGGCCTGTGCCTGATCAACGATCCGCAGCACCGCTCGCTCTACATGTTCAACCACATCGAATATGACACGACCACGCTGGCGGACGAATACAACCGCGACGTGGTGGCGAAAAAGGCGATCAACATGCCGGCCAATTATTTCCCCGGAAACGACCCCGCGCGGCCGCCGGAGAACCGCTGGCGCAGCCACGCCCACCTGCTCTTCGGAAACTGGATCAACGAGGTCTACCAGACGACCCCCTACGATCTCGCCCGCATCGGCACTTAAGCCAGCCACAACTGCCCCTTGCAGCCGCCGCAAATGATCTCCAACTATGCGGCGGTTGAAAGGGCATCGGGCATTGAACTTCACGGACATCCTGGACGGCACGCGCCTCGCGGCAGGCGGATTGCGGGATTTCGCCACGGGATTGGTGAACCCGACGATCCGTCTTGGCGTCACGGGCCTGTCGCGCTCCGGCAAGACAGTATTCATCACCGCCCTCGTCCATGCCCTCCTGACCTCGGCGCGCCTTCCGGTTTTTGAGGCGCAGGCCCGGGGCCGCATCACGCGCTGTTATCTCGAACCGCAACCGGATGATGACCTGCCCCGCTTCACCCATGAAAGCCATCTCGCCGCGTTGACGGGAGATGGACGCCACTGGCCAGAGGGCACGCGGCGCATCAGCCAGTTGCGCCTCACCATCGAATACGAGCCGCACGGCCTGTTGGCCCGCAGCCTGCAGAGCGGAAAGCTGCACCTCGACATTGTTGATTATCCCGGAGAATGGCTGCTCGACCTGCCCCTGATGGACCAGACGTACATGCAGTGGTCCGCCGCAACCGTTGAGGCCAGCCGGAAGCTGCCCCGCCTGCCCCACGCCGCGGAGTGGCATGCGCATCTCGCCACGCTCGATGCAGCAGCTCCCGCGGACGAGCAGAAAGCCCTGCGCGCAGCGGAAGTCTTCACGGCCTATCTCGCCCGCTGCCGGGAATCCGACGTCGCTCTCTCGACCCTTCCACCGGGACGCTTCCTGATGCCGGGCGACCTCGCGGGATCACCCATGCTGTCGTTTGCGCCACTCGACATGAAACCCGGTGACGCGCCTGCCTCGGGCAGCCTCGCGGCGCTGATGCAGCGCCGCTATGATGCCTATGTCAGCAAGGTGGTGAAGCCCTTCTTCTTCGGCCACTTCGCCCGCCTCGACCGGCAGGTGGTGCTGGTGGATGTGCTCTCCGCCCTCAATGCCGGAAGTGCTGCCGTTGCCGATCTGCGCACTGCCCTCACGGGCGTGATGAACAGCTTCCGCATCGGCTCCAATTCCATCGTGTCGAATGTCTTCGGCCGCCGCATCGACCGCGTGCTCTTTGCAGCGACCAAGGCTGACCTGTTGCACCACACGAGTCACGACCGGCTGGAGGCAATCCTGCGCGTCCTGGTGGCGGAAGCCGCAAGCAAGGCTGAATTCAGTGGCGCCGCACAGGACGTGGCCGCGCTTGCCGCCATCCGTGCCACGCGTGAGGCAACGGTCACGCGCGGCAAGGATGAACTGCCCTGCATCGTCGGCATCCCGGAAGCGGGCGAGAAACTGGGCAATGTCTTTGACGGCGAAACCGAAGCGGCCATTTTCCCCGGCGACCTCCCGCCGGATGCCGCCGTCGCACTTGCTGGCGCACTGGAAGGTCAGTTCCGTTTCGTGCGCTTCCGCCCGCCCTTGCTGAAGGACGCATCGTTCCCCCATATCCGCCTCGACCGGGCCATGGAATTCCTGATCGGAGACCGCTTCTCATGACACGCAAGCCCCAGGCCTTCGTGCTCGACGGTGACAAGGAAGAACCCCGGCTGAAGGCGGCGCGGGCTCACATTGCCTTTGACCCCGAACCGGAAAACCAGGACCTCGTCGCCGTGCCCCAGGCAAGCCTTGACGCACCGCCGCGACGCATGCGTTGGGGTAGCCTGCTCCTCGCTTCGCTGGTCTCACTCCTGGCGCTCTGGGCGGGCTACTCCATTGAACAGATGGTGGAGCAGTTCTTTGCCAGTTCCCCCGTGCTGGGCTGGACCGCGCTTGCCATTGCAGGGATTGCCGGCTTTGCCGCACTCGCCATCGTCATCCGCGAGATTTGGGGGATCGTACGCCTCAACACGATCGAGACGTTGCAGGACCAGGCGGCCCGGGCCATCAACTTCGATGAGCAGGTGTCGGCACGGCATGTGGATTCGGCGCTCACCTCGATCTACGCCGCGCGTGCCGATCTCGCCTGGCCGCTGAAGGAATTCAAG
>CALMLK010000046.1 GCA_937868035.1 uncultured Alphaproteobacteria bacterium | reverse complement strand
CCTCGCATCTGGAGATCGTCGATCCGGTGGTGCTGGGCAAGGTGCGCGCCAAGCAGGACCAGCGTGGCGACAAGACCCGCACAACCGTGATGCCGCTTCTCATCCACGGCGATGCCGCCTTTGCCGGCCAGGGCGTGGTGGCGGAATGCTTCGGGCTTTCGGGCCTCAAGGGTCACCGCTCCGGCGGTTCGCTGCACTTCATCGTCAACAACCAGATCGGCTTCACCACGTCGCCGCTGTGGTCGCGCTCCTCACCCTATCCTTCCGACATCGCCAAGATGATCGATGCGCCGATCTTCCACGCCAATGGCGATGATCCGGAATCGGTGGTTTTCGCGGCCAAGGTGGCGACGGAGTTCCGGCAGAAGTTCAAGAAGCCTGTCGTCATCGACATGTTCTGCTACCGCCGCTTCGGACACAACGAAACGGATGAACCGGCGTTCACGCAGCCGCTCATGTACAAGCGCATCAGCGCCCACAAGACGGTTGTCGCCCTTTATGGCGAGCGGCTGATTGCCGAGGGTGTGATCACCGCCGACGAGTTCGACGGCATGAAGGCCGACTACCGCAAGCGGCTGGAAGAGGCGATGAGCGTTGCCACCGCCTACAAGTCCAACAAGGCGGACTGGCTGGATGGCCGCTGGGCCGGACTCAAGTCGGCGTCCGCCGCCGATGACGAGCGCCGCGGCAAGACAGGCGTTCCCGCCGAGCGCCTGAAGGAAATCGGCCTCAAGCTCACCAAGGTGCCGAAGTCCTTCACCGTGCACAAGACGATGCAGCGCGTGCTTGATGCGCGCCGCAAGATGATCGAGGACGGCGCGGGGCTGGATTGGGCGATGGCCGAACACCTCGCCTTCGGCACGCTGCTGGACGATGGCTTCAAGATCAGGCTCTCTGGCCAGGACGTGCAGCGCGGCACCTTCTCGCAGCGCCATGCCGTGCTGGTCGATCAGGTGACGGAGAAGCGCTACACGCCGCTCAACCACCTGAAGAAGGACCAGGAAATCAAGATCGAGGCGATCAACTCCATGCTCTCGGAAGAGGCGGTGCTGGGCTTCGAATATGGCTACTCGCTCGCGGAACCGAACACGCTCACCATCTGGGAGGCGCAGTTCGGCGACTTCGCCAACGGCGCGCAGGTGGTGTTCGACCAGTTCCTGTCGTCGGGCGAGCGCAAGTGGCTGCGCATGTCGGGCCTCGTCTGCCTGCTGCCCCACGGCTACGAAGGCCAGGGGCCGGAACATTCCTCCGCGCGGCTTGAGCGCTTCCTGCAGATGTGCGCCGAAGACAACATGCAGGTTGCCAACTGCACCACGCCCGCCAACTACTTCCACATCCTGCGCCGGCAGTTGAAGCGCGACTTCCGCAAGCCGCTCATCATCATGACGCCGAAGTCGATCCTGCGTCACAAGCGGGCGACATCGTCGCTGGCGGAAATGGGCGACGGCACGACCTTCCACCGCATCCTGTGGGATGACGCAGAGTCGCTTCCCAACGAGAAGATCAAGCTCGCCAAGGACGACAAGATCCGCCGCGTCGTGCTGTGCAGCGGCAAGGTCTATTACGATCTCTATGAAGAGCGCGAGAAGCGCGGGCTGGATGACATTTATCTCCTGCGCGTCGAACAGCTCTACCCCTGGCCGCACAAGGCGCTGGCGCAGGAACTGGCCCGCTTCAAGAAGGCGGAATTCATCTGGTGCCAGGAAGAGCCGCAGAACATGGGCTCATGGAGCTTCGTGCAGCCCGGCATCGAGCGCGTGCTCGAGTTCATCAAGGCGAAGAACACGCGGCCCCGCTATGTGGGACGTGCTGCCTCCGCCGCCACCGCGACAGGCCTCATGAGCCGCCACCTCAAGGAACTGAAGATGTTCCTTGATGAAGCCCTGTCCTGATTTTTCAAGTATCCGATCGAAAGCAACGTCCATGAGCACTGACATCAAGGTCCCCACCCTCGGCGAAAGCGTCGTCGAGGCCACTATCGCCAAATGGCTGAAGAACGAAGGCGACGCCGTGAAGGCGGATGAGCCGCTGGTTGAACTGGAAACTGACAAGGTGGCGGTGGAAGTGCCGGCACCCGTCTCCGGCAAGCTGGAAAAAATCCTCGTGCAGGCCGGTGCCACCGTGAATGTCGGTGCGCTTCTGGGCTCGATTGCCGAGGGTGCTGCCGGTGCTGCGTCTGCCGCGCCGAAGCCTGCCGCTGCACCTGCACCCAGCCTGACGCCTGCGCCTGCCGCCAAGGCGGCGGAACAGCCGCTGTCTCCGGCGGTGCGCAAGGCCGTGGCGGAATCCGGTGCCAACCCCGCCGACATTGCCGGCACGGGCCGGGATGGCCGCCTCACCAAGGCGGATGTGGCGGCCCATGTGGCCAAGCCCGCTGCGCCTGCGCTTTCACCTGCTTCGGCACCGGCACCTGCGCCGGTTTCAGTACCAGCCGTTCCCGCCGCTCCGGCGGGCGCGGAGGAGCGCGTGCGCATGACGCGGCTTCGCGCCACCATCGCGCGCCGCCTGAAAGAGGCGCAGAACACGGCCGCCATGCTGACCACCTTCAACGAGGTGGACATGACGGCGGTCATGGCGCTCCGCAACCAGTACAAGGACGTGTTCGAGAAGAAGCACGGTGTGAAGCTGGGCTTCATGAGCTTCTTCGTGAAGGCGGCGGTGCAGGCGCTCAAGGACATTCCCGCCGTCAATGCCGAGATCGACGGCGAGGACATCGTCTACAAGAATTACTACCACGTGGGCGTGGCGGTGGGCACGGACAAGGGCCTTGTCGTTCCCGTCGTCCGCAATGCCGACATGCTCTCCTTCGCCGGGATCGAGAAGACCATCGCCGACTACGGCAAGAAGGCGCGGGACGGACAACTCACCATCGCCGACATGCAGGGCGGCACCTTCACGATCTCCAACGGCGGCATCTACGGTTCGCTGATGTCGACGCCGATCCTCAACGCGCCGCAGTCCGGCATCCTCGGCATGCACAAGATCCAGGAGCGGCCCATCGCCGTGAACGGACAGGTCGTCATCCGCCCGATGATGTATCTGGCGCTGTCGTATGACCACCGCATCGTGGACGGCAAGGAAGCCGTCACCTTCCTCGTGCGCCTGAAGGACGGCCTCGAGGATCCGCAGCGCGCGCTGCTGGATTTGTGAGGCCCGCGGTTCATGTCACACGATCTCATCATCATCGGCACGGGTCCCGGCGGATATGTGTGCGCCATTCGTGCAGCGCAGCTTGGGCTGAAGGTGGCCGTCATTGAAAAGCGCGCCACCCATGGCGGCACCTGCCTCAATGTGGGCTGCATTCCCTCCAAGGCCCTGCTGCACGCCACGGAACTTCTGGCGGAATCGAAGCATGCCTTCGCCAGAATGGGCCTCATCAGCGAGACGAAGGTCGACTTCGCGCAGATGATGACGTTCAAGCAGGAGGCGATTGACGGCAACACCAAGGGCATCGACTTCCTGCTCAAGAAGAACAAGGTCGAGGTGATCCGCGGCACGGCGAAAATCCTCGGGCCGGGCAAGGTCGAGGCCAACGGCACGGTGCATGAAGCGAAGACCATCGTCATCGCCACGGGTTCGCATGTGGCGGAACTGAAGGGCGTTGCGATCGACGAGCAGGCCATCGTCTCCTCCACGGGTGCGCTTGCCCTGAAGGAGATTCCGAAGACGCTCACCATCATCGGTGCCGGCGTCATCGGCCTCGAACTCGGGTCCGTCTATGCGCGGCTCGGTGCGGAGGTGACGGTGATCGAATATCTCGACCGCATCCTGCCCGGCATGGACGCGGAGGCGGCCAAGGCCTTGCAGCGACTGCTCACCAAGCAGGGCCTGACCTTCAAGCTCTCCACCAAGGTGACAGGTGCCAGCCGAATTGCACAGGGTGTGATGTTCACGACAGAGCCCGCCGCAGGTGGTGCAGAAGAACGCATGAGTTCCGACGTGCTGCTCGTGGCCATCGGGCGCAATCCCCATACCGAAGGGCTGGGCTGCGATGAGGCTGGCATCCGCCGCGACAAGCGGGGCCGTATCGAGGTGGGCGACCACTTCGAGACCAGCGTCCCCGGCATCTATGCCATCGGTGACGTGATCCGCGGACCCATGCTCGCCCACAAGGCGGAAGACGAGGGCATCGCGGTTGCCGAAATCATCGCGGGCCAGGCGGGGCATGTGAATTACGATGTCATTCCCGGCGTCGTCTACACCTCGCCGGAAGTTGCCAGCGTGGGCAAGACCGAGGATGAGCTCAAGGCTTCCGGTGTCGCCTACAAGGCGGGCAAGTTCCTGTTCCTCGCCAACGGCCGCGCCAAGGCCAACCAGACCACCGACGGTTTCGCCAAGGTGCTGGCCGATGTGGCGACCGACCGTGTGCTGGGCTGTCACATCGTGGGCCCGCAGGCGGGCGAACTGATCCACGAAGTTGCCGTGCTCATGGAGTTCGGCGGCTCGGCGGAAGACCTGGCGCGCACCTGCCATGCCCATCCGACGCTCGCCGAGGCGGTCAAGGAAGCCGCCTTGGCCGTTGCGGGACGCGCCATTCACAGTTGAGAAACCATGCATCCCGCATCCGTTCAAATTTGAACGGTTTGATTCAGGGCCTCGCAAGCGGATTTGCCTAAAACTCGTCCTAACAAGAAACGAGGGATGGCCATGTCTGGTGACGTTAAGAATGTCGATGTGATGGTTCTGGATGACGACGTTGATCTTTTGACCAGCGTCGCCGAACTGCTGGCTGATGTGGGCTACCGGGTGAAAGGCTTTGCCGATCCGGAGAGTGCCGTGGAATTTGCGGTGGATCAGAAATTCGCCGTGGGCGTGTTCGATTTCCGCCTCGGCAGCGTGAAGAACGGTCTCGATGTCGTGGAGACCCTGCAGGCCATGGGCTCCAACGCGGCGATCGTGATGGTGACGGCCGATGTGGAACGCTCGACCCAGCTTCGCGCGCTCGGCCTCAAGGTGTTCGAGTTCATGCGCAAGCCCGTGCAGCCGCAGGAATTGCTCAACACCGTTGAGCGTGCCTTGCAGCACTCCGCCAAGGCGGCCTGACCGCTTTACCTAAAGTCCCGTCGTCGGTGCCGGTCTTGAGAACCAGCCGAAACGTCCATGCCTGAACGGCGTGGGATCAACGCAGGGCTTCTCGCCCGTGATGATCTCCGCCATCAGCTGGCCCGCACCTGGTCCAAGGCCGAAGCCGTGGCCTGAGAGTCCCGACGCCACAAACAATCCCGGGATCTTGGAGATGGCATCGAAAACCGGAACCGCGTCCGGCGTTGCATCGATCATGCCGGCCCAGCGTTCCACCACTTCAATGCCCTGGAAGGCGGGAAAATCCGCCTGCAAGGCTGAGAGCGCTTCGCGCAGGATACCGTTGTAGGGTTTGGGATCGAGAATGCGCCAGCGCTCGAAGGGAGAAATCTGGTCCAGCGCCCAGCGCTTGCGCATGATGAGTTCGCGCACATAGCGGCTGCCCATCCTGATTTTCACGCCGCCGAAGTCGAGGCGGAGCAGCGGCAGGAATTTCATGAACTGGCGGAAATGTCCGGGAGTCAGGTCCGCCACCGAGAGATGGTTGTGGGTGATCGTGTAACCGCCGTCGAGACGGCGGCGCGCGGTATATTTGCCGCCGGAGATGGTGTGCTTCAGGCCGGCATCGCGCGGCGCCGTGCGCAACACCGAACAGACGACACCGAGCTGGGGGAATTTCACGCCGGCATTGCGCAGGAAGGCGCGTGTCCAATAGCCACCGGCGACGACAACCGTGTCGGTGCGGATCGTTCCCTTCTCGGTGACAAGTGCTGAGACCTTGCCGGCGGATGTTTCAATGCCGCGGGCGGCGCAGTGGGTGAAGATCAGTCCGCCGCGCTTCTGTAACGCCCGCGCCATGGCGGGCACGGCGATCAAAGGTTCAGCCCGGCCATCCTCGGCGGTAAAGAGACCGCCCCGCCAGGCCTTGAGCGAACCGGGCGCGAGAGCCGCCACTTCCTTTGAATTCACCAGACGGGTGTTGAGCTTGTTCGGCACGGCATTGTCGCGGTGCCAGGCTTCCTTCTGCGCGAACTGTTCGTCGGTCTCGCTCATGTAGAGGATGCCGCTCTGGCGGAAGCCTGTTTCCGCGCCGACGCGCTCGTTCATCTTGCGCCACTTCTCCAGCGCCACGAGGATCAGTGGAAGTTCACGGGGGTCGCGGCCCATCTGCCGCACCCAGCCCCAGTTGCGGCTGGACTGCTCACAGGCGATCTCGCCCTTCTCCACCACCACCACGAACAATCCGCGTTCCGACAGCTCCAGCGCCGTCATGACGCCGATGATGCCGCCGCCGACGATGACGGCATCGGCCTTTTCGGGAAAATGATCGTTGGGGGTGACGATGTCGAGTGAGGGAAGGGCGCCGCGCATGAGGCTTGGTAGAGCAGGACGCTGATCCGGGCAAGATCAAGCGCCGGGAAAAGCCTTGCGATATTGCTGCAGCACATGGGCGCGGTTGACCTCGGTATAAACCTGGGTCGTGGACAGCGAGGCGTGTCCCATCAATTCCTGGATGACGCGGAGGTCCGCACCGTTGCCGAGGAGATGCGAGGCAAAGGAATGGCGGAGCGCGTGCGGTGTTGCCGTGTCGGGGAGCGACAAGGCGCCGCGCAGCTTTTCCATGAGCAGTTGCACGATGCGGGGCGACAGGGGACCACCCTTCTCGCCCCGGAACAGGGGCTGGTCATGGGCGAGGTCGAAGGGACAGGCCGCCTCGTAGGCCGCAACGGCGGCCCTGGCGCTCTCCAGCACGGGGACGAGCCGGTCCTTGCCGCCTTTGCCGCGCACCCGCATGGGCGAGGCGGCAAGGGCGTCCGGGGTCAGGCCGAGGCATTCTGATATGCGGAGCCCGCAGGCATAGAGCAGGGTCAGCACGGCACGGTCGCGCAAGCCCACCCAGCCCGGTTCAAAGGCGGCCGAGAGGTCGGCGGTGTTGCGGGCGGCGTCTTCGGCGAGAGGGCGGGGAATCGCATGGGGCAGCTTCGGCGTGCGCAACGCTCCGTAAGCGCGATTGACAAAATGGCCGTTGCGTTCGGCGAAGCGGAAGAAGGAGCGCAATGCCGAGACCTGGCGGGCGACGGAGCGGCTGGCGATGCCCTCACCCTTGCGGCGGGCCAGGAAGGCGCGGAAATCACCCAGCGCCAGTGCCGCGAGATCGGCCTTGTCCGCGGGCCGGTCCTGATGTTCGGCGAGGAAGGCCGCGAACTGCATGAGATCACGGGCATAGGCCTCGCGCGATTTCACCGCCAGTCGGCGCTCGGAGGCGAGCGACTGCAGCCACTTGCCGGCAATCCCGGCGGCATCGGGAGCGAGGTGGAATTGGGCGAGGTCCATAGACCAGCGAGGCTACGCCCAACTCCTTGCCGGGGCGTTACCCGCCGCTCGTTATGGAAGGGGCGTAGTGTTCCACCACCGGAAAGGGATCATAGAAATGATGGAGCAGGGCTTTCCACGCGGCATAGCGCGGGGATTGTCGGAATCCCGCTTCGTGGGCCTCCACGGTTTCCCAGCGGACCAGCAGGAGAAAGCGGTCCGGCGTTTCGATGCAGGGAAGCACCTCCATGCCAAGGAATCCCGGCGTGGCGGCAATCAGCGGTCCGGCCTGCTGGAGCGCCGCGGTGAAGGCGTGGGCTTGCCCCGCCTTCACCTGCAGGACCGCATGCTCGGTGATCAAATGCTCTGTCCTGATTTTTTCCAGTCGGCGAGGAAAGCCTCAAGGCCCTTGTCGGTGAGGGGGTGGGCGTAGAGTGCCTTCAACGTGGCGGGCGGGGCCGTGACATAATCGGCACCCAGCAGGGCGGCCTCCTTGATATGGTTCACGGTCCGCATCGAGGCGGAGAGGATGTTCGTGTCGAAGCCGTAGTTGTCGTAGATGGTGCGGATCTCGCTGATGAGATCCATGCCCGGCAGTCCGATGTCGTCGAGGCGGCCGATGAAGGGCGAGATGAAGGTGGCGCCGGACTTTGCCGCCAGCAGGGCCTGGTTGGCCGAGAAGCAGAGCGTCACGTTCACCATGGTGTCCTTCTCGCGGAAGGTGCGGCAGGCCTTGAGGCCGGCGGGCGTCAGCGGCACCTTGACGGCGATGTTCTTGGCGATGGCACGCAGTTCGTTGCCCTCGCGGATCATGCCGTCATAGTCCAGCGCCGTCACTTCGGCGGAGACGGGGCCTTCCACGAAGGAACAGATCTCCGCAATCACCTCTTTGATCTTGCGGCCCGACTTGGCGATGATCGAAGGATTGGTGGTGACGCCATCCACGAGGCCCATATCGTGGCAGGCCTTGATCTCGGCGATATCAGCGGTGTCGACAAAGAATTTCATGACTTACTCCTCAAGTTTGATGCGGGGGTCCATGCCACAGGCGGCTTTCGCCTGCGCGCACAGCAGTTCGATGATGGGGGCGAAGTCCTGCCGCCCATGACGGGGCGACGGACAGAGAAAGCGGAGGCTGTTGGTGAGGAAGACGCCATCGGCCTTCTCGAGCTCGTGTGCCTCGACGGGACGCTCCGCGATGGAGAATCCGGCGCGGGCCGCAACGCCGAGCACGTTCTTGCGCATGATGCCGGGCAGGATGCCTTGGTCCAGCGATGGCGTGACCAGTGCCGTGCCGGAGGTGAGAAAGACATTGCCGATGGTGGCTGACGCGACGCGGCCCCTGGTGTTCAACATCAGGGGCTCGGCGGCCGACTCGGCCTGTGCCTCACGCGCGGCGAGAATCTGGTCCATGTAGGATGTGGTCTTCATGCGCGAGGCATCGGAGGTGTCGTTGCGGCACACCGAGACGAGGCCAAGCTCCATGGGCTGGAACATCAGCGCGGCGTTGAAGGGTTGCATTGTCGCGATGTAGGTGAAGTCATCCGTATCGGCCGCCAGTCCCCGTCCGGCGGAGCCCCGCGTCAAGGTGAGGCGCAGGACGTGATGGGCCACCACGCCCTTGCACAACACGGCAACGGAATCGGCAATCTCATCC
>CALMLK010000045.1 GCA_937868035.1 uncultured Alphaproteobacteria bacterium | reverse complement strand
CCAGCGGCCTGGGCGCGTCAGACAGGTGCTCCGCCACCCGGTTCACGATGTCCGGCACGTCCTGCAGGCGTCCGGGTCCGAACTCGCCGCAGGCCATCGGGCCTTCCGTCGGCTCCATGATCGCAACGCCATCGGCGCGCAGTTGGGCGATGTTGCGCCGGGTGGCCGGGTGCTGCCACATCCGCACGTTCATGGCGGGCGCGGCCAGCACCGGCTTGTCGGTGGCGAGAAGCGCGGTGGAGGCAAGGTCATTGGCAAGCCCCGTCGCCATCTTGGCGAGCAGGTCTGCCGTGGCGGGTGCGACGACCACGAGGTCTGCCGCGCGGGACAGTTCGATGTGTCCCATCTCCACCTCATCGGTGAGCGAGAACAGGTCGCCATAGACCTTGTTGCCGGAGAGGCTGGCAACCGACAGCGGCGTCACGAACTCGCCCGCGGATTTCGTCATGATGGCGGTGACGCCGATCGACTTCTTCCTGAGCAGGCGAATGAGTTCCAGCGACTTGTAGGCGGCGATGCCGCCGCCGATGATGAGAAGGACTGATTTCGTCATGGTCTCCTCACAACAGTTGCACCAGCATCGTTCCGAGCACGATGCTGCCGAAGACGATGGCGGCAAGTTGCCATGGCGCCATGCCGGCGAGTGTATCAGGCTTGCGCGCCTCGTCCACCGCCTGCGCCGCCGCCATCACCTGCATTGCCCTGTGGCTCTGTTCCAGAAGTTCCGGCAGTTGCAATGCCAGCCGTGCCAGGCCCTTGATGCTTTCGCCCGCCTCTTCCAGTTTGCCGATGGGACCAAGCGTGCGCTCGATCCAGGCCCGCACCACGGGTTCGGCCGTCTTCCACATGTTGAGATTGGGGTTGAGCGTGCGCGCCACGCCTTCGACGACGACCATGGTCTTCTGCAGCAGCAGCAATTGCGGCTGCGTCTGCATGTCGAATTGCTCCGTCACCTCGAACAATTGGGTGAGCAGCCGCGCCATGGAAATCTGGTCAGCGGGAAGGCCGAGAATGGGCTCGCCGATGGCGCGCAGCGCCTGGGCGAAATTGTTGACGTCCTGGTGCGCCGGCACATATCCCGCATCGAAATGCACCTGCGCCACGCGGAGGTAGTTGCGGGTGATGAAGCCGTGCAGGATTTCAGCAAGGAACAGCCTGTCCTTGGGCGCAAGCCGTCCCATGATGCCGAAGTCGAGCGCGACGAGATTGCCCGCCCGGTCCACCATCAGGTTGCCCTGGTGCATGTCCGCGTGAAAGAAACCGTCGCGGATGGCATGACGGAGGAAACTCTGGATGACGGTATCCCCGAGCGCGATGAGGTCCACGCCCTGGGCACGGATCGCCTCCACGTCGGCGAGCGCAATGCCGTCGATCCATTCCGTCGTGAGGATGCGCTTCGAAGTCGTGGCCCAATCGACCGTGGGCAACCGGAAGTGTGGGTCCTCGCCCGTTGCTTCCGCCATCTCGGCAATGGCGGCTGCTTCCATGCGGAGGTCCAGTTCCAGCTTCATGGACTGTTCCAGCATCGCGACGGCGGCCACGGGACGAAGCCGCCGCCCTTGCGCCGACGTGCCCTCCATCAGGCGGGCCGCGAATCCAAAGCTGTCAATATCGGCAGCGAAACGTTTTTCGACACCGGGCCGCAAGATCTTCACGGCGACAGTGCGCCCGTCATGCGTCACCGCCTTGTGGACCTGGGCGATGGACGCCGCCGCCACGGGGTCGCTGAAGGAGGCAAAGAAATGCTCAACGGGCTTGCCCAGCTCGGCGAGGAAAGTGGCCCGCGCCTCCGCCATGCTGAAGGGTGGCAGCTTGTCCTGCAGCACCTTCAGTTCGAAGGCCCGCTTGGCGCCGATGATGTCGGGCCGGGTGGCGAGGAACTGGCCGAGCTTGATGTAGCTGGGCCCGAGCGCCGAGAGCGCCGCCGAAAGGCGGTTCGCCTGCCCGGCGGATTCGCGCATGCCGATCTGGGCCACGCTCAGCGCCTTGCGCGCCGCCCACGGCAGTTGCGCCGTCTGTTCCGGCGGCAGCAGCGCACCATGGCGCGCCAGCGTGAAGCCAGCCCGCATGAGGCGAAAGGAATTGGTGAGCGCTGTCGCCATCAGATGCGCCAGCCCGAATGGATCGCCGCAATGCCACCCGTGAGATTGCGCCAGGTGACGCGCGAGAATCCCGCCGCCGTGATCATGCCAGCGAATTCCTGCTGCTTCGGGAAAGTGCGGATCGACTCCACCAGATAGCGGTACGGCTGGCCATCGCCCATCACCACCTTGCCCACGGCGGGAATGACGGTGAAGGAGTAGGCGTCATAGACCTTTTGCGCCAGTTCCATGTCCAGGTGCGAAAACTCGAGGCAGAGGAACCGGCCACCGGGCTTCAGCACGCGGTAGGCCTCGCGCAGCGCCTTCTCGATCGAGGGCACGTTGCGGATGCCGAAGGCGATCGTGTAGCAATCGAAGCTGCGGTCGGGAAAGGCAAGCTGCTCGGCATTGCCGACGGTGAAGTTGACCTTGCCGGCGAAGCCCTCGCGTTCGGCGCGGCGCTTTCCCTCTGTCACCATCTCAGGTGAGATGTCGGCGATGGTGACGCGGGTGTTGGGCCCTCCCGCCGTGACAATGCGGAAGGCGATGTCGCCGGTGCCGCCCGCCACATCGAGGCCGTGGAACGGGGTTGCCCCTTTTGGCGGATTCACCATGGCCACGAAGTCGTCCTTCCACAGCCGGTGGATGCCCGCCGACATGAGGTCGTTCATCTGGTCATAGCGGGCCGCCGACTTGGCGAAGACGTCGTTCACAAGTCCTTGTTTTTCGCCCTTTTCCACGGTGCGGAAGCCAAACGCGGTTTCATTGCGGCCAAGAGGATCAGTCATGGGCGCTTACATAGGCGAAACGGGGTGAAACTTCTATTGCAACCGGGCCGCAGGCCCCGATATGGCTAATGCCATGCCAGAATTGCCGGAAGTCGAGACCGTGCGGCGGGGATTGGAACCGGCGCTCGTGGGCCGGGTGATCACCCGGGTAGACCTGCGCCGGAAGGACCTGCGCTTTCCCTTCCCGCCGGATTTCCAGGCGCGGCTTGAGGGGGCACGGGTGGAGCGCCTGGAGCGCCGCGCCAAATACATTCTCGCCGGCACCGACCGGGGCGACCGCCTGATCCTGCATCTCGGCATGACCGGGCGCTTCACCATCTTCCGCTCCGACGGGCGGATTGCAACGCCGGGCGAATTCTATGACGACACCGCCGCTGCGGGCACGGCCGATGGACCGCACGACCATGTGGTCTTCCACCTCGATGACGGCACGCGCATCGTCTACTCCGATCATCGCCGCTTTGGGCTCATGGACCTGGAGCGCCCCCGCGAAGCCCACCCGCTGCTGGCGGAGATCGGCGTCGAGCCGCTCGGCAATGCATTGAATGGCGATTATCTCCGTGAGGCCTTCGCCGGGAAGACCGCCCCGCTGAAGGCCGCCCTGCTTGACCAGCGCATCATTGCAGGGCTCGGCAATATCTATGTCTGCGAGGCCTTGTATCGTGCGAGGCTCAATCCCCGCCGCAAGGCCGGAACCATTGCCCGCAAGTCCGATCCGCGCGCCGACGACCTTGTGCGCCACATCCGCGATGTGCTGACCGAAGCCATTGCGGCGGGAGGCTCGACCTTGCAGGACTATCGCGCCGCGGATGGCAGCAAGGGGGATTTTCAGGAGCGTTTTTTGGTCTATGACCGGGAGGGCGCGCCGTGCCATACGCCCGGCTGTGCGTCAAAGGTCCGGCGCATCGTGCAGTCCGGCCGTTCCACCTTCTTCTGTCCAACCTGCCAGCGGTAAAGAAACATGAGCGAAGAAACGATCATCACTGACGTGAAGGGCAAGACCGGTATCATCACCCTCAACCGGCCCAAGGCGCTCAACGCACTGAACAGCCGGCTCATTGGCGAAATGAATGCGGCGCTGGACCGTTTCGATGCCGATTCGAATGTGGGCTGCATCCTGCTCACGGGAAACGAGAAGGCCTTCGCCGCCGGGGCCGACATCACGGAGATGAAGGACAAGACCTTTGCCGACGTGACGGAAGAGGATTTCCTCTGCGACTGGGATCACATCACCGCGATCCGCAAACCCATCATCGCCGCCGTTGCGGGTTATGCGCTGGGGGGTGGCTGCGAATTTGCGCTGGCGGCGGATTTCATCATCGCGGCGGAGAACGCCCGCTTCGCCCTGCCGGAAGTGACGCTGGGCATCATCCCCGGCGGTGGCGGCACGCAGCGCCTCGCCCGGGCCGTGGGCAAGGCCAAGGCCATGGAGATGATCCTCACCGGACGCATGATTGATGCCGCCGAGGCCGAGCGCGCCGGTCTCGTCGCCCGCGTGGTTCCGGCGGACAGGCTGATGGAAGAAGCGCTGGCGGCCGCGGAAAAAATCGCATCCCTGTCGCAGCCCGTGATCGCCTCCGCCAAGCGTGCGGTGAATGCAGCCTTCACCATGCCGCTGGGAGAAGGCCTCGCCTTCGAACGCAAGTCCATCCACGCGCTCTTCGCGTTGGAGGACCAGAAGGAAGGCATGGCGGCCTTTGTGGAGAAGCGGAAGCCGGTGTTCCGGAACCGCTGACCGGATCGGATCAGATCTGGCGGACTTCCTGCACCGTCGGCACGAAGTGGCGGAGCAGGTTCTCGATGCCGTGCTTGAGCGTGGCCGTGGACGACGGGCAGCCGGCACATGAACCCTTCATGTTGAGATAGACAACGCCATCCTTGAAACCATTGAAGGTGATGTCGCCCCCATCCTGCGCCACGGCGGGGCGCACACGGCTGTCGAGCAGGTCCTTGATGGTCTTCACGGTGTCCCCGGCGGACTCGTCGAAGAACTCCTCGTCCGCAGCGGCGGTGGCGGCGCCGGCCAGCACCGGCGCACCGGAGAGATAGTGATCCATGATGGCGCCGAGCACGGCGGGCTTCAGTTGCTGCCATTCCGCGTCCTTGCGCGAGACCGTCACGAAGTCATGGCCGAGGAAAACGCCCGAGACGCCCTTGATGCCGAACAGCTTGCTGGCCAGCGGCGATTCGCCCGCTTCGCCGGGAGAGCGATAGTCACGGGTCGAACCCGGCAGGACCGGCTTTCCGGGAATGAACTTCAAGGTGGCGGGATT
>CALMLK010000044.1 GCA_937868035.1 uncultured Alphaproteobacteria bacterium | reverse complement strand
AAGGAAGTGGCGATGGAGGGCGTGCGGGTCGTCTCCGTGACGCCGGGCATGACCGAAACCGAAATCCACGAGCGCTCCACCGGCGATGCCGCCCGCGTCGAACGCATCCGCCCCGGCATTCCCATGCAGCGCATCGGCAAGGCGGAGGAAATGGCCGAGGCCATTCTCTTCCTCGCCAGCGATGCCGCAAGCTACATCACGGGCACGACCCTGCGCGTGGCGGGAGGCCGCTGATGCTGAAGATGCGTGTCATCCCCTGCCTTGACGTAAAGGACGGGCGCGTCGTCAAGGGCGTGAACTTCGTGAACCTCGTCGACGCGGGCGATCCCGTGGAAGCAGCCAAGGCCTATGACAAGGCCGGCGCCGACGAACTCTGTTTCCTCGACATAACCGCGACCCACGAAGGCCGCGGCATCATGCTCGACGTGGTGACACGCACCGCCGAAGCCTGCTTCATGCCGCTCACCGTGGGTGGCGGTGTGCGCACACTCGACGATATTCGCGCCCTGTTGCTGGCGGGCGCGGACAAGGTCTCGATCAATTCCGCCGCCGTCGCCAACCGGCAATTCGTCAAGGACGCCGCCGAGAAGTTCGGCAGCCAGTGCATTGTCGTCGCCATCGATGCCAAGGAAGTCTCGCCCGGCAAGTACGAAATCTTCACCCACGGCGGGCGAAAGGAAACCGGGATCGACGCCGTGCAGTTCGCCCGCGAGGTGGAAGCACTTGGAGCAGGCGAAATCCTGCTCACCTCCATGGACCGCGACGGCACTGGCAAGGGCTTCAACCTCGCCCTCACCCGCGCCATCGCCGATGCGGTGGGCATCCCCGTGATCGCCTCGGGTGGGGTGGGCACGCTCGACCACTTGGCCGAAGGTATAACGCAAGGCCATGCCACGGCCGTCCTCGCCGCCTCGATTTTCCACTTCGGAACCTTTACGATTGCCCAGGCAAAGGACGCCATGGCGAAGGCGGGGATACCCGTCCGCATGGCAGCGGGGTCGTGATGACAACTTTCAACCAGTTAGAAATTCTCGCCAAGGAGATTGAGGCCAAGGCCTTCTCTTCCCCAGACTCCTCCTACACCGCGAAGCTGCTCTCCAGGGGCGTGGACAAATGCGCCAAGAAACTGGGTGAGGAAGCGGTGGAACTGGTGATCGCCGCCGTTGAGAAAAACAAGGCCGAGGTCACGAAAGAAGCCGCCGATGTTCTCTATCACCTGCTGGTGCTGCTGCAGGCGGCGGGCGTGTCGCCATCGGCCGTGATGGACGAGTTGAAGCGCCGCGAAGGCACCTCCGGCCTCGTGGAAAAGGCGAGCCGCCCGCATGATTGACCTCGCCGAGGACTTCGCCCGCGAAGTCTCTCCCTTCCGCCGTTTCTCGCGCGGCGAATGGGCCGAACTCCGCGCCGATACGCCCATGACGCTGACGAGTGCCGACCTCGACGAGGTGCGCTCGCTCAACGACAAGATCGACCTTGCGGAAGTGGAGGCGGTGTACCTGCCGCTCTCGCGCCTGCTCAATCTTTATGTGCAGGCCAGCCAGAAGCTGTTCCACGCCTCCAACCAGTTCCTCCACATCCGCGATCTGAAGGTGCCCTATGTGATCGGCATCGCGGGCAGCGTTTCCAGCGGCAAGAGCACCACGGCGCGCATCCTCCGCCGCCTGTTGTCGCGCTGGCCATCGCACCCGAAGGTCGACCTTGTCACGACTGATGGCTTCCTCCTGCCCAACGCCATGCTCGACCGTGAAGGCCTGATGCAACGCAAGGGCTTCCCCGAGTCCTACGACCTCCAGCGCATCCTCCGCTTCATGTCCGACATCAAGTCCGGCGAGCGCGATGTGGAGGCGCCGGTCTATTCGCATCTCACCTATGACGTGATCCCCGGCCAGACGCAGGTGGTGGACCAGCCCGACATCCTCATCGTCGAAGGCATCAACGTGCTGCAGACCGGCCGCCCGCCGCGCGACGGCCGCGGCATTCCCAACACCTCCGACTTCTTCGATTTCTCGATCTTCATCGTCGCCGAAGAGTCCGACCTGAAGGCCTGGTACATCGAGCGCTTCTTCACCTTGCGGAGCGGCGCCTTCCAGAACCCCAGGTCCTACTTCCACCGCTACGCCAAGCTGAGTGATGATGAGGCGCGTGAAACGGCAACGCGCATTTGGAACACCATCAACCTCGTGAACCTGAAAGAAAACATCCTCCCCACCCGCCCCCGCGCCGACCTGGTGCTGCGCAAGGGCACCGACCACATGGTCCGGAGTGTCTTCCTGCGAAGGCTGTAGGGGAAGCTGTTCAACGTCAATCTGCTTGCTTTGCGTTCCGGGCGGGCGACGTGCTAACCAAGGGAAAACAGGGGCTCACGCACACCATGCCGATCGGAAAACCATCCTACTCATACGAAGAACTTCTGGCCTGCGGGCGGGGCGAGCTGTTTGGCCCCGGCAACGCGCAGCTTCCGCTTCCGCCCATGCTGATGTTCGACCGCATCACCGAGATCAGCAAGGATGGCGGCTCGGCGGGGCTGGGCAAGGTCGTCGCCGAATTCGACATCAAGCCCGATCTTTGGTTCTTCCCTTGCCATTTCCACGGCGATCCCGTGATGCCCGGCTGCCTCGGCCTTGATGCGCTGTGGCAATTGACGGGCTTCTTCCTCGGCTGGCTGGGCGAACCCGGCAAGGGCCGCGCGCTCGGCGTGGGCGAAGTGAAGTTCACCGGCATGGTGACGCCCAAGGTCAAGACCGTGACCTATGAGGTCGATGTCACGCGCCTCATCCTCCGCAAGCTGAAGCTCGCCGTGGCCAACGGCGTGATGAAGGCCGATGGCGAACCCATCTATCAGGTGACCGACATGAAGGTCGGCCTGTTCCAGCCGGAAGCCAAGTAGGAGACCGCCCCTTTTAACGCATGGAATGGCCCGCGCCGTCCTGCTAGAAGACGGTGAAGACCGGTTTATTGTTCCACGGAGTGTGAAGAGAATGCGGCGAGTCGTCGTCACAGGCATGGGGATCATCTCCTCGATCGGCAACAATGTGCAGGAGGTGACCGCCTCCCTGCGTGAGGCCAAGTCGGGCATCGTCTCGGCCGACAAGTACAGGGAACTGGGCTTCCGCTGCCAGGTGCATGGTGCCCCCAACTATGATCTCGATACTGTGGACCGCCGCGCCCGCCGCTTCATGGGAGATGGCGGAGCCTGGAACTACGTGGCCATGCAACAGGCCATCGCTGACGCAGGCCTCGAAGAAAAAGACGTCAAGAACGAGCGCACCGGAATCATCATGGGTTCGGGCGGCCCCTCGACCAAGACCATTGTTGCCGCTGCCGATACCACCCGCGAAAAAGGCCCGAAGCGGGTTGGCCCCTTCGCCGTGCCGCCGTCGATGTCCTCGGCCCACTCGGCCGTGCTGGCAACGCCGTTCGGCATTCGCGGTGTGAACTACACGATCTCCAGCGCCTGCGCGACGTCCGCCCACTGCATCGGCAATGCCGCCGAAATGATCCAGTGGAACAAGCAGGACGTGATGTTTGCCGGTGGCGGCGAGGAACTGGACTGGACGCTGTCGGTCCTCTTCGACGCCATGGGAGCCATGTCGTCCAAATACAACGACCGGCCGGCCTCCGCCTCCCGTGCCTATGACAAGAATCGCGACGGCTTCGTGATCGCCGGCGGCGCGGGCGTCGTCGTGCTGGAAGAACTTGAGCACGCCAAGGCGCGCGGTGCCAAGATCTACGGCGAACTTGTGGGCTATGGCGCCACGAGCGACGGCTACGACATGGTCGCCCCGTCGGGTGAAGGCGCTATACGCTGCATGCGCATGGCCATGAAGGACGTGAAGGGCGAGATCGACTACATCAACCCGCACGGGACCTCGACACCCGTGGGCGATGCCAAGGAGATCGAGGCGATCCGCGAGGTTTTCGGCGCGAAGATTCCGCCGATCTCCTCCACCAAGTCGCTGACCGGCCATTCGCTGGGAGCGACCGGCGTGCAGGAGGCGATCTATTCCCTCCTCATGATGAAGAATGGCTTCCTCTGCGAGAGCGCCAACATCGAGGAACTCGACCCCGCCTTCGAAGGCGTGCCCATCCTGCGCAAGCGTGTGGACAACGCCAAAGTCGATACCGTGATGTCGAACTCCTTCGGCTTCGGCGGCACCAATGCCACCCTCGTCTTCCAACGTTACAACGGATAAGCAGACCATGACCGACGGACTGATGAAGGGCCGCCGCGGCCTCGTGATGGGTGTGGCCAACGATCATTCGATTGCGTGGGGCATCGCCCAGAACCTGGCGAAGCATGGCGCGGAACTGGCCTTCACCTACCAGGGCGAGGCCTTCGGCAAGCGCCTGGCACCGTTGGCGGAAAGCGTCGGTTCGAAGATCCTCATCAACTGCGACGTGGAAGACATTGCCTCCGTCGATGCCGCCTTCGCCGAACTGAAGAAGCAGTGGGGCAAGATCGACTTCCTCGTCCATTCCATCGGCTTCTCCGACAAGAACGAATTGAAGGGCAAATACGCCGACACGACGCGCGCCAATTTCTCCCGCACCATGGTGATCTCGTGTTTCTCCTTCACGGAAATCGCCAAGCGCGCCGCCGAGATGATGCCGGACGGCGGCTCGATCCTCACCCTCACCTATGGCGGCTCACAGCGCGTGATGCCGAACTACAACGTGATGGGCGTGGCCAAGGCGGCGCTGGAGGCCAGCGTCCGCTATCTCGCCGCCGACTATGGCCCGCAGGGGATCCGCGTGAATGCCATTTCGGCAGGTCCCATGCGCACTCTCGCAGGCGCCGGCGTGGGCGATGCCCGCGCCATGTTCAACTACCAGCACGCCCACGCGCCGCTCCGCCGCACGATCACGCTGGATGAAGTG
>CALMLK010000043.1 GCA_937868035.1 uncultured Alphaproteobacteria bacterium | reverse complement strand
CGAAACGCACCGTCATCGGCGCGGCGGTCATGACGGCAGCCGTGATCTGCATGTATCCCTTCGCGCCGATCTTCTGGGCCTGGTTTGGCCTGCGCATCCTGCACGGATTCTTCGTCTCCACCCTGTTTGCCATCAGCGAGGCGTGGATCGTGAAGTTTGCGGAAGGGCCGTGGCGGTCGCGCATCGTCGCGCTCTACACCAGCGTCATGGCGCTCAGCTTCGGCGGCGGACCGTCGCTCATCTCCATCACCGGCATTGAGGGCGCGCTGCCGTTCCTCATCGGCGCGGTGGTGCTGGTCTCCGCCACCATTCCCATCCTGTTCATGAAGGATGAAGAGGTGGACGAGGAAGACGAGCGGCCGCTCAGCGTCATCGGCTTCGTGCGCAAGGCACCGATCCTCATCCTTGCCGTCGGCGCCTTCGCGGTGGCGGATGCGGCGTTCCTCAGCTTCCTGCCCGTGTTCGGGGTGAAGAAGGGCATGACGCAGGAAACCGCCGCACTGGCGCTCACCTTTTTCATTCTCGGCAACACCGTGTTGCAGTTCCCCATCGGCTGGCTGGCGGACCACATGAACAAGCGTGTGGTGATCGCCGTCTGCGCCGCGGTGACGGCACTGTGCACCGGGCTGTTCCCGGCCACCTTCGGCACGGCACCGTTCTGGATTCTGCTGCTGGTGGGCGGCGCGGCTTCGGCCGGCATGTACACGGTTGCGCTCGCTGAACTGGGGGACCGGTTTTCCGGTCACGAACTCACCACAGGAACCGCCTGTTTCTCAACCATGTGGGGCGTGGGCGCGCTTCTCGGGGCGCTCGGAACGGGCGTGGTGTTCAACCGTTTCGGGCCGGATGGCATGCCCTATGGCCTCGCGTTGGTGCTGGCCGCGTTCTTTTTCATCATGCTTCTGAACTTGCGGAGCCCGCCCAAGGCCGCGTAAGTGGGCCCATGAGCGCAACCGAACTTCTCACCGTCCGCGATTTTCTCCGCCATGCCGTCAGCAGTTTCCGGGCGGCAGGCCTGGTGCATGGCCACGGCACCAGCAGCGTCATCGACGAAGCGGCTTTCATCATCCTGGAAACGCTGCATCTCCCGGTGGACAACATCAATCCCTGGCTCGATGCGCGGCTGACCAAGGCGGAACGCACCGCCCTCGCCCGCATCATCGCAACGCGCGTGAAGACGCGAAAGCCCGCCGCCTACCTGCTCAAGAAGACCTACATGCACGGCGTTCCCTTCTTCGTGGATGAGCGGGTGATCGTGCCGCGCTCCTACATCGGCGAAATGCTGATGAACGGCACGCTGGGGCCAGATGGCATGGGCCTCTACGAGACGCCGGCGGCGATCGGCAGCGTGCTCGACCTGTGCACGGGTTCGGGTTGTCTCGCGGTGCTGGCAGCGATGACTTTCGAGGATGCCACCATCGATGCCGTTGACCTGTCGAAGGATGCGCTGGCGGTGGCCAAGGTGAATGTGAAGGACCACGGACTCGTGGACCGCATCAGCCTGCACAGGGGCGACCTGTTCGCGCCGTTGAAGGACCGCCGCTATGACCTCATCATCACCAACCCGCCCTACGTGGGGCGGGCCGAGGTGAAGGCCTTTCCGGCGGAATACAAGCACGAGCCTGTGATGGCGCATCTTGGCGGCGATGACGGCTTCGACCTTGTACGGCGCATTCTCGCCGATGCACCGAAACATCTCACGGATGATGGCGTGCTGGTGTGCGAGATCGGAACAGGGCGCGACCTTCTCGAAGCCGACTTCCCGCAATTGCCCTTCATCTGGGTGGACAGCGAGGAGAGCGAGGGCGAAGTCTTCGCGCTGCGGGCGCGCGACCTCGCCTGAACCTACTTCACGAGGCCTGAAACGCTCTTGAAATTGTCCCACATGCGCCGCGTGGCCTTCTGCATGCCGGGCATCAGCGGATAACTTTCATGCAACAGGCGCTGATAGGCGCCGGGGCCTTTGAGCTTCTCCAGCATCTCGATATAGCCGGGCAGCGACGACCATCCCGCCACGGTCTGCGGGCTGAACTCGCAATGGAACTGGGTGGAGAGCGCGTGATCGCCGATGGCGAGCGCCTGAACGCCGGTGCGGGCGGATTGCGCCAGCACGCGGCCACTCTGCGGCACGCGCTTCACTTCGGCATGGTGCCACTGCATCACCTTCTGGGTCTCGGGCATGCCGGACATGTGGGGCGATGATTTACCGTCCTCCGTCAACGCCACGTCGAATACGCCGACCTCGCCTTCATCCGCCGGGGCCACTTCGCCGCCCAGCCCGGTGGCCAGCAACTGGTGGCCAAGGCACACGCCGAAATACGGCTTGGCGCGGTCCCAGACCCATTCGCGGATCGCTTCCTTCTCGGCCTTGAGGTAGGGGTAGTCCTCCTCCTGCCAGGTGTCCTGAGCGCCCCCGAGCACGAACATGAAATCAAATCCGGCAAGCGGCGGGATCTCCTGTCCTTCAAACATGCGGACGGGTACGGGTACAAGGCCATCCTCCGCAAACCAGTCGAGGAAACGGCCGGGGTGGTCGTGATTCATGTGTTGCAGGATGAGGGCTTTTTTCATGGTCTCTCAACGGACATGGGGCATGATGAGTGTTCTGGCACGGCAGGCGCGCTGTTCGTTGGGGCCACAGGCGGCAAAATTGCCACGCCTGTCCAGGCACACACGAAGTTCCGACAGGCGCGCCTCGTCACGGGCGTTGCCGCATTGCACCGACAACATGGACGCCGTCAGGTCGCGGTTGGTCTTGACGAAATCGGTGACGAGTTGCTCTGGGGTGGTGGTCACATCTGCGGTGGGTGAAAGATAGCGCGCGGGAATGCGGATCTTCTCGAACAGCAGGCGCACGGCGCGGAAGTAATCCGCCTGGCTCACGCCCGCACAGGTGCCGTGCTTCTTCCATTCGTGGATGATCAGCTTTCGCGACGGCATGATCTTCATCATGCTGTCGATGGTGCCCTCCTCCACCCAGCCTTCGCGGGTTTCGCAGTTTTCCGGCCAGCCCTTGGTGTATTGCGGCCACAGGCCGTGGACGACGAAGGCGAAGCGGCGGCCCGGCGCACACTGGCTGTTGTCGTTCTCGCCTGCGGGGCTGGCGCAATAGGTGGGCGACCACGACAGCGAGAGGACGAAATAATCAAAGACGCCGCTCTGGGGTCCGCGCGCTCCGGCGGGGCATGCGAACATCAGGAATAGCAGGAGAGCGGTGAAGAAACGCATGTCTATTCCAGTTGCAGGTTCACGGCCTGGGGGCCACGGCCCTTGGCGTCGTCCTGGGTGATGAAGGTGAGGCGCATGCCGTCTTCCAGCCAGGGCACGCCGGCGCGCTGCACGGTGGAGACATGGACGAAGATGTCACGGCCGCCGTCATCCGGCGAAATGAAGCCGAATCCCTTTTCCCGGTTGAAGAATTTCACAATGCCAGCGCGGCGCATGCAGCGGCTCCCCAAACCCTTATGGGGAAAGGCGCTTTGCCGTGCAAGGCGGTTGACAATCGGGGTTCCCGCCCGCCAATCGGAGGATATGAAAACGTTCGTATCAGCCCTGCTCCTCATCGCGCTTGCCGCTCCTGCCCTTGGCGTTGCCAGCGAAAGTTCCGCCGTGGTCCCCTACCCGGTGAAGGGCCGCACGGCGCGGGAAATCTATGACGACATCAAGATCAATGCGCCGCGCATCGCTCCCAATGCC
>CALMLK010000042.1 GCA_937868035.1 uncultured Alphaproteobacteria bacterium | reverse complement strand
ATTCAAGATCATCATGAAGCGCAAGGGCAAGCAGGATGCCCAGAGTGAAAAGATCTTCTCCAAGCTTTCGCGCTAAATCACGGTGGCTGCCAAGGCGGGCCTTCCCGACCCTGCCGCCAACTCGCGCCTGCGTCTCGCCATCCAGAACGCGCGCGCCGAGAACCTGCCCAAGGATAACATTGAGCGCGCCATAAAGAAGGCCGCCGGCGGTGATGCCGACACCTACGACAACGTGCGCTACGAAGGCTATGGGCCGGGCGGTGTCGCGGTGATCGTGGAAGCCCTCACCGACAATCGTGCCCGCACTGCTCCGGTTGTCCGCTCGCTCTTCGCCAAATACGGCGGCAACATGGGTGAATCCGGTTCGGTCTCCTTCATGTTCGCGCGGGTGGGCGAGATCGTCTATCCGCTGGTCAAGATCAGCGCCGATGCGATGCTGGAAGCAGCGATCGACGCCGGTGCCGACGATGCGGTGAGTGACGGCGCACACACGGTCACCTGTGCCTTCGAAAGCATCGGCGAGGTCTCGTCGGCACTTGCAGCGAAATTCGGCGACGCCGAATCGGTGAAGGTCGTGTGGAAGCCCAACGTGCTCACGGCCCTCGACGCGGAAAAGGCCGAGAGCCTCCTGAAGCTCGTAGACGCACTCGATGAAGACGATGATGTGCAATCCGTCTTCTCCAATGCCGATATCCCCGAAGACGTGATGGAAAAGCTGAACGGCTGATGGCGGGCCATAACTTCAATCCCCAGCACTTTCACGCAACGCTCGGTGCCCATGCCCCGGTCTTGTCCGTGAGGGATGGCGATGTCGTCACCACGACGACCGTGGATGCCCATGGCTTTGACCACGAGCATATCCAGCGCGGCGGCGACACCAACCCCATGACGGGTCCCTTCTTTGTGGAGGGGGCCGCACCTGGGGATACGTTGGCCGTCGATATCATCCGCATCCGCATGAACCGTCTCATGGGTTGGACCCGCCAGGGGCTGGCCTGGAATGTGGTGGATCCAGCCCGGGTGCGGGCGATGCCGGAGCGCGAGAAGATATTCTGGCGCATTGATGACAACGACCGCGCCGTGCGGCTTGAACGGCCCACTGCCGCGCTGTCGGAGTGGTCGGTGCCGTTGAAGCCGATGCTCGGTTGCTTCGGTGTCGCGCCCGCTGACGGCGAATATATTTCGACCGCCACAAGTGGCCATCATGGCGGCAACATGGACTACAACCGCTTCGGCGAAGGTGCCACCGCCTATTTCCCCGTTGCGGTGGAAGGGGCGCTGTTCTGCCTTGGCGATGCGCATGCGGCGCAGGGCGATGGTGAAATTGCGGGTACCGGAATCGAAACCTCGGCTGAGGTGGAATTCCGTGTGCGGGTCCTCAAGGGGCGGTCCATCACCTGGCCGCGCGGCGAAGATGCGGATTCGCTCTTCACTGTCGGCAACGCGCGTCCCCTTGAGCAGGCGCTGCAGCATGCCACGTCCGAAATGCTGGACTGGCTTGCCCAGGATTTCGGTCTTGATGCGGTGAGTGCTGCGCATCTCCTCGGCATGCATGTGCGCTACGACATTGCCAACGTCTTCAACCCCGCCTTCTCGGTGGCGTGCCGGTTGGAAAAGCAGGCCCTCGCAGGTTTTTCCCGGCGCGCCTAGAGTTGCGCCATGGTACGAATCATCGGGCTGGATCCGGGGCTGCGCAACACGGGCTGGGGCGTCATTGACGTGGACGGGTCGCGGCTCATCTATGTGGCGGATGGCGCGGTGCATTCCGATGCGGAGGCACCGCTGGCGGAACGGCTGCTGCAGATTCACGCTCAGGTGCTGGCGGTTCTGCAAGAATACGCGCCAGATGAAGCAGCAATCGAAGAGACCTTCGTGAACAGCGATGCGCGGGCGACGCTCAAACTTGGGCAGGCGCGCGGCGCCGTGATGTTGGCTCCGGCATCGTTCCGGATCACGGTGGCGGAGTACGCGCCCAATCAGGTGAAGAAATCGGTGGTGGGCGCGGGCCATGCCGAGAAGATCCAGGTGAAGCACATGGTCAAGGTGCTGCTGCCGAAGGCAACTTTGCACAGTGCTGATTCCACCGACGCACTGGCCATCGCCATCTGCCACGCCCATCACCGCAGCGCCCGAAGCCTCGCCGCAGTGCTGGCGCGTTCTTGACTTGTTCTAACTCGGTCTTTACCAGTCGCTGCTAGGAAGACAGCATGATCGGAAAACTCAAGGGGCGCATTGATTCCACGGGGCCGGATTGGGCGATGGTGGATGTGAATGGCGTTGTCTATTTCGTCTCCTGTTCCACCAAGACGCTGGCTGCACTGCCGGGGGCTGGCGAGGCGTGTGAACTGCACACGGAAATGCTGGTGAGCCAGGATGCCATCCGACTCGTCGGCTTTGCCACGCATTTGGAGAAGGAGTGGTTCAAGCTGCTGCAGACCGTGCAAGGCGTGGGGTCGCGGGTGGCGCTGGCAATCCTGTCTGTCATGGGGCCGGGCGAACTGGCCTCGGCCATCGCGTTGCAGGACAAGGCCATGATCGGCCGTGCCAATGGCGTTGGCAAGAAGCTCGCGGAACGGATCGTGCTGGAATTGAAGGACAAGGCGCCGGCCTACACGGCGGCGGATCTGGGGCTCTCACAGGTGGCGGCGGACCTTGCTGCTCCCAGGTCCTCTGCCGTCGCGGATGCCGTCTCGGCATTGGTCAATCTCGGTTACGGACAGACGCAGGCGGCGCAATCCGTCTCCGCGGCCTTGAAAAAGGCAGGCGATGATCAGCCTACGG
>CALMLK010000041.1 GCA_937868035.1 uncultured Alphaproteobacteria bacterium | reverse complement strand
AGGTAGATTGCATTGCCTTCGGCAACGCAGCGCACGGCAACGCCAATGGTCATGACGCCCGTGCCCGCGATGAGCACCGGCATGAAGTTGGAAACGATGAGCAGCCGCACCACGCTCACCGCGATGATGGCCGCAACGAGGAAGGTGTTCTGCAGGCTGTCCGAATTCGGCCAGAAGAAGAACAGCGGCATCACCCAGAACATGCCCTGGAACAGTTCCGAGGCGGCGATCATGCCGATCCAGTCGCGCTGTTCCGGCACGTTGCGGGGCCGGGAGAAATAGAACTTGCACAGATAGACCTGCACGGCCGAACAGCCGATGGCGCCCAGCGCCCAGGCAACAGCCGTCGTCCATGGCACCCAAAGGGTCACGGTAGCCGCCATGAACAGAACGAGAAGCGGCATCACCGGCGCCAGCTTCATCTGGTTGCGCAGGAAGATCTCGAGGAATTCGCCATGCCACGCCATATCGTCGATGGGGGCCTTGGCAGGTCCTGTGGCTGCTGATGTGAAACTGGTGGCGACGGTCATGTCTGTTGCTACGGGTTGATTCAAATCCACCGCATAGACTCCAAAGCCTAATTTCCGCTTTGCCGGGATTGTAAAAATTGAGTTAAGGCATGCGCAACGGGCAATTGCCGGATCATGCCCCCCGTGGCATGGAGCCCCGCATCATCATTGGACTGATCATGACAAGCCTCAGCAAAGACCGCATTCTCGACGAATTGAAACGCATCGCCGCCCCGGATGGCCGTGGCAACATTGTCTCCGCCGGGTTGATCTCGGATATCGTCATTGAAGGTGGCGTCGTCACCTTCGCGCTGTCGGTTGATCCCGCCCGCCTCAAGACCATGGAGCAACTGCAAACGGTGGTTGAGCAAGCGGTGGGCCGCATCCCCGGTGTGACGAAAGCACGCGTGGTGCTGACAGCCGAGCGTCAGCCCGGCAAGCCGGCGGCACCCACCGGTGGCCCGCAGCAAAGCCGGGCGGCTGGTGTTCCCGGCATCAAGCACCTCATCGCCGTTGCCTCCGGCAAGGGCGGTGTGGGCAAGTCGACGACCGCCATCAACCTGGCGCTTGGCCTCAAGTCGCTGGGACTGCGGGTCGCCGTGCTGGATGCCGACGTCTATGGCCCCTCCATGCCCAAGCTCTTCGGCCTCACGGGCAAGCCCGAGGCCAGCAGCGCCGAAGGCAAGCGCATGAAGCCCATGTCGCGCTACGGCGTCGAAGTCTCCTCCATCGGCTTCCTCGTGGATGAGGACACGCCGATGATCTGGCGCGGCCCCATGGTCATGTCCGCCCTCACGCAATTGCTGCGCGAGGTGGAATGGTCAGAAGCCGACGTGATGGTGATCGACATGCCGCCGGGCACGGGCGATGCGCAATTGACGCTCGCCCAGCAGACTCCGCTTGCCGGCGCGGTCATCGTGTCCACCCCGCAGGACCTCGCGCTGATTGATGCACGCAAGGGCATCGGCATGTTCAAGCGCGTGAACGTGCCGCTTCTCGGCATCGTCGAGAACATGAGCTACTTCACCTGTAACAAGTGCGGCGAGCGCCACGACATCTTCGGCCACGGCGGCGCGAAGGCGGAAGCCACGCGCATCGGCGTGCCATTCCTGGGTGAGGTGCCGCTCGACATGGACGTGCGTCTCCGCTCCGACGAGGGCCGCCCGGTGGTGGCGACCGCCCCCGAAAGCCAGCACGCCGCCATCTACCGCGACATCGCGCGGCAGGTCTGGGCACAGCTGGAAGGCGGAAACCTGCAGAAGCCGGCCCCCCGGATCAGTTTCGAATGAATCTCTGTTAACCATTTTCCGGCTAGAACATTACATCTGTTCAAAGCCTTGGCCTTGCTGGTAGGGTATCCAGCGGGTCAGGGACGATGGGATGCGGCGCTGCCGGTCCCGTTTGTCGGGAGGGTATAATGTCGAAGTTGATGCAGGTTTTGGGGATCGTCCTTTTGGCGGCGGGCATTGCGCTTGCCATCCTGGGGCTGGTCAACCAGGCTCAATTGCAGGTGCGCGGCATCGAAATGGCCTCGGCCATCAATCTGATAATCGGCGGCATCCTGGCGATTGGCCTGGGTGGCGTCATATCCGCCGTGGGCCACGCCCCACACCACGTTGATGAATACGCCAGCGAGGAAGCAGCCCCCGCCGCCGAGCCGGAAGCACCGGCCGTGGTGGACGTGGCACCACCAGCAGAAAAGCCGGCAGAGACGGCACAGCCCGCCCGCCCCATGCGCTTCCCGAGCTTTGGCCGCAAATTGCAGGAAGCAGGCGCCGAAGCTCCCGCCGTTGCCACGGCAACTGTTGTCGCCACCACTGTTGCCGGAGCCGCCGCAGCCCCGGCCCGCGCCGCGGAAGAAGTTGTCACGCCCGCCGTCAAGGATACGATCGACGCGCTGGAGCAGGCCAAGACCGATCTGGAAAACGCTCTCACGGGCTCCGACTCCGTGGAAGACATGGCCTCAGGCGAGACTCCCGCGGCCGAGCCTGCCGATGGCGAACTCTACGTGGTCGAAGACAAGGTCATCCGCGGCCGCCAGTCCCGCATCCTGTCCGATGGCACGGTGGAAGCCGAAACGGACGAAGGCTGGATGCGCTTCGAGAACCTTGAACATCTCGACGAATATCTGGACGCGGTGGAGCAGGCATAACGCCGACACCGAATGATGAATTGAAATGGCCGGGACAGTCCCGGCCATTTTTTTGCGAGAGGGCGTATCGCACGCGGCAAAGACCGCCCCGCCCGTCATGGCTTGCGCGGCATCAGGTCGTAAGGGTGTTTCCAGCCGGGGAGCGCGCGGATGCGGTCGAGCCAGTTCATCACGTGGGTGTGCTGCTCCAGGTCGAACGGCAGTTCATCGCCATAGTACAAATATCCGCACAGCGAGAAATCCGCGATCGTCGCGCGCTTGCCAATGATGAAGCCCTTCTCAGCGAGATGGGCGTTGACCACCGCGAGCGCCCCCAGCGCCCTTTTGCGCAGATACTCCGTGACTTCACCTTCCGGCTTCTTCGTCAGCGTGAGCAGGTAGCGGAGCGAGGCAATCGACGCTGTGAGCTTG
>CALMLK010000040.1 GCA_937868035.1 uncultured Alphaproteobacteria bacterium | reverse complement strand
GAAGCTTTCCGTGCGTTCTGCCGTCCACTTCACGGGGCGGCCACCCACGCGCTTCGACACCCAGAGGCAAACCACTTCTTCGGCATAGATGAAGATCTTGGAGCCAAAGCCGCCGCCCACATCCGGCGCGATGACACGCAGCTTGTGTTCGGGGCAAAGGCCGTGGAACGCCGAGATGACGAGGCGCGCCACATGCGGGTTCTGGCTCGTGGTGTAGAGCGTGTAGGCTTCCGATCCCGTGTCATAGGAGCCAATCGCGGCGCGCGGCTCCATGGCGTTGGGAATGAGGCGGTTGTTGACGATGTCGAGCGTGGTGATGTGCGCGGCGTTCTTGAAGGCCGCGGCAGTGTTGCCTTCATCACCGATGGACCAGTTGTAGACGCGGTTGTCGGCGGCAACGTCGTGCACCTGCGCCTTGCTGGCCATCGCTTTGCCGGCGTCGACGTTATGCGGCAGCACGGCGTATTTCACGTCGACAAGAGCCGCGGCCGCCTTGGCCTGGTCCTTCGTCTCGGCAACGACCACGGCCACGTGGTCGCCCACGTAGCGCACCTTGCCATCCGCGAGGATGGGATGGGGGCCCGCCTTCATGGCGGAACCATCCTTCGAGGTGATCGCCCAGCCGCAGATGAGGCCGCCGATCTTGTCTTCCTTCACATGCTCGCCGGTGAACACGCCGAGCACGCCGGGCATGGCCGCGGCTTTCTTCGTGTTGATCGACTTGATGGTGGCATGAGCGTGGGGGCTGCGCACGAAATAGGCGTAGGCCTGATCCTTCATGACGATGTCATCGGTGTACTGGCCCTTGCCAGTGATGAACCGGTGGTCTTCCTTGCGCTTCACCGAAGCGCCGACTCCTGTGGCTGACATTGTGGGTCTCTCCCTTACATGTTCTCGGCGCCGGCCTGCACGGCCTTGACGATGTTGTGATAGCCGGTGCAGCGGCAGATGTTGCCATCGAGGCCGTGACGGATCGTTTCTTCATCCAGCTTCTTGCCCTCGCGCTTCACGAGGTCGATTGCCGACATGACCATGCCCGGCGTGCAGAAGCCGCACTGCAGGCCATGGTGCTCGCGGAAGGCTTCCTGCATCGGATGCAGCTTGCCGTCCTTGGCGAGGCCCTCGATGGTGGTGACTGCGACGCCGTCGCAGGCCGCTGCCAGCGTGGTGCAGCTCTTCACCGCCTTGCCGTCCACATGCACGACGCAGGCGCCGCACTGGCTGGTGTCGCACCCCACATGGGTGCCCGTGAGGCCAAGATGTTCGCGAATGAATTCGACCAGAAGCGTGCGTCCCTCGACCTCACCTTTCACGGCCTTTCCATTCACTGTCATGGAAACTGTTGGCATTTTGAATTCCTCCCATTGTCCGTCCGTGCGGGTTCAAGACTGCCCCAAGCCGCAACGCCGGACACGTTGTGCCGCGCAAAGATCAACATTGAAGTGGAGGGCCGTCAAGCGCTCGCCCCGGTTTAGTTCCATGGGAAGGCGACTTTTTTTGTGCTGCACCGCACACGAAACCGCTGCCATGACTCTTTCGTAGCAAGTCCGTGCCAAACTGACTCAAACCGGAAAGGAAAAACCCCATGCTGCGCTGGGCCCGTCCGCTGATGCTCATCATCGCCCTCCTCGCCACCGCGGCATCCGCCCGCTCTGATTCGCTGGGAAGCGGCGACAGGCAGGCCATCACCGGCTTGATCACCAGCCAGTTGCAGGCCTTCGCCGCCGACCGCGACGCCGAAGCCTATTCCTATGCAGCTCCAGTGGTGCAACTCGCCTTCCCGACGCTCGACTCTTTCATGGCAATGGTCCGCAGCGGCTACAGCCCGGTCTACCGCAACAACGGCTACCGCTTCGGCGCCGATGCCACTGATGCCACCGGGCGGCCCACGAAGACGGTGATCCTCAAGGGCACCGACGGCAAGACCTACGAGGCGCTCTACACCTTGCAACGCCAGCCCGATGGAACCTGGAAGATCGCCGGGTGTTCCATCAGAGTGCTGCCTGGCACGGAAGTGTGATCGGACAATTGCAGGAACCAATGAGGGCCGATGGGGTTACATCCGCGTACCCCATCCCCAACCAGGAGTTCCAGACATGACCAAGTTCGCCATCGCATTGGCCGCAATGAGCCTTGCCTTCACCGCGCCTGCATTCGCCGTCGACTGGCAGTGCAACCAGGCTGACCTCGACGCCATGAAGGCGGATGTCGGCAAGCTCGACAGCAAGGCATCGCAGGAAGAAGGGGCCAAGGAATGGGACCTCGCCAGCGCCGCCATGAAGTCCAACAACATGGAAGAATGCACGGTTCGCATGACCAACGTGAACAAGCTGCTGGGCGGCACCAATCTTGAGCGCAAGCTGGACACGGCCAACGACAAGAACAACAACACCACGGGCACCAACAATGCGGGTGACTCGGGCAGCAACAACCCGTAACGCCTTTCCATCGAATACGAGCGGGACCCGGTTGGGTCCCGCTTTTTCTGATGGTTCGCGATCAGGATTCGCGCGCGGATTGGTACGCGGCGATCATGGCTTCGGCACTCCGCGCGCCCTCTGCCAGGTCAGTATCCAGGCCGATGACGGATACGCGCATCACCTGCCGCCCGCGCCACAACGCGCCACCGGCAAAGCAGACGCCATCCCGCTGGATCTGGCTGATCGTGGCGCGCGTCAGATCATCACCCGCCTCATCGTTCAGATTGCTGCCGAAGCGCACCATGAACTGGTTCAGGACAACATCATTGACGATTGAAATGCCGGGCTCGCGCCCCAGCCGCGCCGCCATGGCCGAAGCCACCGCGCAGTGCCGTTCCACCAGCGCGCTGATCCCCTCGCGGCCGAGCGCCTTGATGACCGCCCACGTGCCGAAGCCCCGCGCCCGGCGTGACAGTTCCGGCACGTAATGCGAAGGATCGCGGTCGTCGCCATCGGTGGACGGCAGGTAACTCGCGGCAATTGTCATGGCGCGGCGGTGGGCCAGTTCGTCGCGCACGATGGCAAAGCCGCAGTCGTAAGGAGTCTGCAACCACTTGTGGCCATCCGTCGCCCAGGAATCCGCCTGCTCCACGCCTTCGGCCAGTGACGCAAATTTCCCGTTCGCCCGCGCCCACAAGCCGAATGCGCCATCGACATGCACCCAGCAGCCCTTGGCATGCGCGGCGGCGATGAGCGCCGGGAA
>CALMLK010000039.1 GCA_937868035.1 uncultured Alphaproteobacteria bacterium | reverse complement strand
TGCTGTTTCCGCGCAGCTTCGAACAGACATTGGCCACGACGGCTGCCGGTTTCCTTGCGGTGATCGCGCCCACGCTCGGGCCTGTCACGGGTGGCTGGCTGACGGAACATTATTCGTGGCACTGGCTGTTCCTGATCAATGTGGTGCCGGGCGCCCTTGCCGCCGCTGCGGGCTTCCTCGCGCTGCCGGGACATACCACACGGGGCCGCCTCCTGCGCGATCTCGATTGGCTCTCCCTCATCGCCTTCGGGCTGTCGCTGGGCTTCCTCATCGTCGGGCTGAAACAGGCACCGCGCGATGGCTGGTTTTCGCTTGTGGTGATCGCATTCTTCGCCGCGTCTGCGATCATGCTGGTGCTGTCGGTCCGGCGTTCTTCCCCTGCCATCATGTTCCATCTCCTGAGCGACCGCAGCCTCGCCTTCGGTTGCGTGCTGAGTTTCCTGCTGGGCTTCATCCTTTTTGCCTCTGTCTATATTCTTCCGGTGTTCTTCGCCTTCGTCGGCGGTCTGACGCCACTCGCCATCGGCCTCATCACGATCACCATGGGCTTCACGCAGATCATTGCCGCACCGGTGAGCGTGTGGCTGGACCGGCGCTTCGATGCGCGGCTTCTCACGGCGGCGGGCTTCATCCTGTTTGCGCTGGGCCTCGCACTCAATGTGCGGCTCACCGTGGCATCGGGCGAGGCGGAGGTGTTCTGGGCCCAGGTGGTGCGCGGGGCGGCGGTGGCGCTGTGCATCCTTCCCCCCATTCGCATGGCGCTGGCGCTGCAACCGATCGCGGTGGTCAGCGATGCCTCGGGGCTGTTCAACGTGGTGCGCAATATTGGCGGCGCCATCGGTATCGCCATCATGGACACGGTGATGTTCACGCGCAGTCCAAGCCATGCCGATGTGCTGATGGCAGAAATGACATCGAACCCAGCTGCGGCGGCGCAGCACCTCGGCATCCCGCTGGAGACGCTTCCTTCGCCCGATGATGCGATGAGCATGATGGGCATCATGGACCTGATCCAGAACGCCAGCCTCACGGAGGCGATCAACGAATGCTGGTGGCTGCTCACGGCGGCTTCCCTGTTGGCGCTGCCCGTGCTCTGGGCGCTGGGGCCCGTGGAAAGCGCACGGCCGGTGAAGGGCAAACAGCCTCCACCCTGACGTGGTCATCTCGGTCCTTGCCGCGGACCACTCCGCCTGTTACGCTGACTGAACAGTCAATCAAGGATATAAGACCATGGCAGATCAACACCTTGGGAATGTCCTTCGGGCTGGAGGGCGGGCCGCGCGGGTGGCGGCACGGCGGGCCACGGGGCGAGAGTCGCGGGCCGTGTGGCCCGGCCTGTCCGGAGGCCAATACAAGGCGCTTTCCGAACACGACATGGAGCGCATTCACACGACGGCGCTTGAAGTTCTGTCGCGGATCGGCATGGCGGACCCAATCCCCGCAACACGCACACGCGCACTGGAGGCAGGCTGCACGCTTTCTCCCGAGGGACGGCTGCGCATTCCATCCTCACTGGTGGAAGATGCCATTGCGGCGGCACCCCGGCGCATTCCCCTCTTCGCCCGCGATCCACGCCACGACCGGGAGATCGGTGGCGATGCGGTTCATTTCGCCACGGCCGGAGAAGCCGTGCGCGTCATCGACTTCGAGACGGGCGAACACCGCCCGTCGACCATCACCGACCTCTATGATTTCTACCGCCTCGCGGACGGGTTGGAACACATTCACCACTGCGGTCAGACCGTGGTTGCCACTGACATCGAAGACATCACCTCGCATGACCTCTCCATCGCCTATGCGGGACTTGCGGGCACCAGCAAGTCGTTCGGTTTCTCCATCGCCACGGCGCGGCATCTCGACAAACTCGTGGAGCTGTTCGACGCGGCCCTCGGTGGCGATGGCGCGTTTCTCAGGCGGCCCATCTGCACGATCGGCCACTGTCCTGTCGTCTCACCGCTCCGCTTTGGCCACGACACCAGCGAGGTGCAGGTGCGCTGTGCAGAACTGGGGCTCACCTCCGACATGTGCGTGGCACCGCAAGCCGGGGCCACCGCACCCGCCGCACTGGCAGGCGCGCTGGTGCAATCTGTGGCGGAAACGCTGGCGGCGTTGGTGCAGGTTCATCTCACCCGCAAGGGTGCCCGCATGCTGTTCGGCAACTGGGTGTTCGTGTCCGACCTTCGCACGGGCGCGTTCTCGGGTGGCTCCGGGGAGGAAGCGTTGCTCATGGCCGCTGCGGCACAGCTTGCCCGCTTCTACGACCTGCCGGGGTCCGTGGCGGCGGGCATGACCGACTCCAAGGCACTCGACTACCAGGCCGGCATGGAAAAGGGTCTGACGCTTGCGCTCGCCGGGCTTTCGGGCGGCAACATGATCTACGAGGCGGCGGGCATGATGTCGTCCCTGATGGCCACGAGCTTTGAGGCCATGGTGATGGACAACGAAATCCTCGGCGCAACGCAACGCACCCTGCGCGGCATCGAGGTCACGGACGAGACATTGTCCTACGAGGTCATGGAAGACGTGTGCCTGCGTGGCCCCAATCACTATCTCGGTCACGCGCAGACGCTGCAGCGGATGGAAAGCGAGTTCCTCTACCCGCAGGTGGCCGACCGGCAATCGCTCAGCGATTGGCATGCGGCGGGCAAGCCCGGCATCCGCGATCACGCGCGGCGCAAGGTAACGGAGATCCTCCGCCAGCATTTTCCACCGGTGGAGCGGGACACATTGCTGCGCGACCGCTTCCCCCTCGCCCTTCCCGCCTCCGCAATGCGGGCTGAGACATGCCGGTGGGCTGCGCGGTGAGAATCAGTCGCTGCTTTGGGAGCGGCAACGCGGACGAGTTCGCACCGCGATTCCCCCCTGCGATTGCATTTGAACCGAATTGACGCCCGTTTGCGCGCGCGGGTTGAGAATAACCTGAGGCTCCCAGAACTCGCGGGCTTTCATTGTCCCGACAATATTTTGACCTCCGCCCCTTGACGGCTGTCAAGGTTAACCAGGCGTTAATCCACTGCGCCATTCCGCCCTGTGGCTTATATCCTTATGGCGCTTGAGGTTCGGGGCAGAATCGGATGATCTTGCAGATGTCCACAGGGCGCTGGGGCCCGGGGACACAATATCTGGTATTAATCTTTCGTTAACACACTAGGTATTGACGGGTTTCTGCGGGCGGCATACTATTAGCATCCAAGATCACGAGGCCAAAAGGTGAGTTACCGAGTGGGTCTGCGGCGTTGTCCGTGGTGTCCTGCGTCGTGATGTTGGGGGCGTAACAATCGCCAAAACAGGTCAGGTGTTGAACGCGGGTTGGGACATATCCGTGGGCGTTTTTGCGCGCCCGCGGATCAAAAAGATTGCGAATTAGAGGGCGAAGAAGATGAAAATTGAGCGGCGCTTCACGACGGCTGGACGGGATGCTTATGACGGTATCGATTTCCGCAAGGCCGTGAGTGAAATCAAGAATCCGGACGGCAGCATTGTCTTCCGTCTGGAGGACATCGAAGTGCCCGCCGCCTGGTCGCAGGTCGCGACTGACATTCTTGCCCAGAAGTATTTCCGCAAGGCGGGCGTTCCCAAGGCCATCAAGCGTGTGGAAGAAGAAACCGTGCCGTCGTGGCTGTGGCGCTCGGCTGCCGATGAGACGGCGCTGGAAGGCGTGCCCGAGAAGGACCGCGTGACGGGCGAACGTTCGGCCAAGCAGGTGTTCAACCGTCTGGCCGGTACCTGGACCTATTGGGGCTGGAAGGGCGGCTATTTCGATTCGGAAGACGATGCCCGCGCCTTCTATGACGAACATTGCGCCATGCTGGCCCGCCAGATCTGCGCGCCGAATTCACCGCAGTGGTTCAACACCGGCCTGCATTGGGCCTATGGCATCGATGGTCCGTCGCAGGGTCATTATTATGTCGATCACGAAACGGGCAAGCTCACCCGCTCCAAGACGGCCTATGAGCATCCGCAGCCGCATGCCTGCTTCATCCAGTCAATCGCCGACGACCTCGTGAACGAAGGCGGCATCATGGACCTGTGGGTGCGCGAGGCGCGCCTGTTCAAGTATGGCTCCGGCACCGGCTCCAACTTCTCCTACCTCCGTGGCGAAGGCGAAAAGCTGGCCGGTGGCGGCAAATCCTCCGGCCTCATGAGCTTCCTCAAGATCGGCGACCGTGCAGCGGGCGCCATCAAGTCGGGCGGCACCACGCGCCGCGCCGCCAAGATGGTGGTGGTTGACGTCGATCATCCGGATATCGAGCAGTACGTCGATTGGAAGGTGAAGGAGGAGGAGAAGGTTGCCTCTCTCGTCACCGGGTCCAAGATCGTCAAGAAGCACCTCGCGGCCATCATGAAGGCTTGCGTGAATTGCGACGGCCCGGGCGCCGATTGCTTCGAAATCGAGAAGAACCCGGCCCTCAAGCGCGCCGTCAGGGACGCGCGCCGCAGCATGGTGCCGGACAACTACATCAAGCGCGTCATCCAGTTTGCGCGCCAGGGCTACACCGAACTCCAGTTCGACACCTATGACACGGATTGGGACGGCGAGGCCTATCGCACGGTGTCCGGCCAGAACTCCAACAACTCGGTGCGCGTGACCGACGACTTCCTGCGCGCTGTCGAGACGGATGGTGATTGGGCGCTCAAGGCCCGCATCACCGGCAAGACGATGAAGACCATGAAGGCGCGCGCCCTCTGGGACAAGATCGGCTATGCCGCATGGGCCTCGGCCGATCCGGGCATCCAGTTCCACACCACCATCAACGACTGGCACACCTGCAAGGCGAGCGGCGACATTCGCGCCTCGAACCCCTGCTCGGAATACATGTTCCTGGACGACACGGCCTGCAACCTCGCCTCGCTGAACCTCATCCAGTTCAAGAAGGCGGATGGCTCGTTCGACATCGCGGCCTATGAACACGCCACGCGGCTCTGGACCATCGTGCTCGAAATCTCGGTGTTGATGGCGCAGTTCCCCTCCAAGGAAATCGCCAGGCTTTCCTACGACTACCGTACGCTGGGCCTGGGTTTCGCCAACATCGGCGGCCTGCTGATGACGGCGGGCATTCCCTATGACAGCCACGAAGGCCGCGCCATCTGCGCCGCCATCTCGGCCATCATGACCGGCATTGCCTATGCCACCTCGGCCGAAATGGCCAAGGAGCGCGGCACGTTTGCGGGCTTCGCCAAGAACCGCGAGCACATGCTTCGCGTCATGCGCAACCACCGCCGCGCGGCCTACGGCGCTGCCGTGGGCTACGAGGGTGTGAATGTCGCTCCGGTGCCGCTGGACGAAAACGACCTTCCGGACAAGTCGCTGGCCGCAGCCGCGCGCCGCGCCTGGGATCTCGCCGTGGATCTGGGTGAGAAGCATGGCTACCGCAATGCGCAGGCCACCGTCGTCGCCCCCACGGGCACGATCGGCCTCGTCATGGATTGCGATACCACGGGCATCGAACCCGACTTCGCGCTGGTGAAGTTCAAGAAGCTGGCCGGTGGCGGCTACTTCAAGATCATCAACCAGGCCGTGCCTGAAGCCTTGCGCACGCTCGGCTACGCGCAGGAACAGATCGAAAAGATCATCGGCTATGCCGTGGGCCATGGCACGCTGGCCGACAGCCCTGCCCTGAAC
>CALMLK010000038.1 GCA_937868035.1 uncultured Alphaproteobacteria bacterium | reverse complement strand
ATAGCGCCAAAAGGCATACACCGTGAGCAGAACGGACCAGCTCAGGATGGCGGTGCGGACGATGTGTTGGGGCATGCGGCGGGCAACCTGCGCCATGCCGAAGCCGCCCACGACCGCGCCCCCCATCATCACCAGCGAGGGCAGCCATGGCATGATGCCGCGCGAGGCGAAGACCACGATGCTGATCACCGTCATGAGGGCGATGGTGGCGTTGCGCAGCGCCTGGGCGTGATGGATCGTCATGTGGCTGAAGATCGAATAGATGGCGAGCAGGATGATGCCCATGCCGAGGCCGAAATAGCCGCCATAGACGTAGACGACGAACTCCAGCAGCAGCGACAGCCAGAGCCAGTGGTGCGGGTCGAAACCCTTCTGGCGCTCCAGCCAGTTCTTGATGAGGGGGCCCATGCCGAAAGACACGGTGGCGAAGAGCAGGAGCCAGGGAATGGCGACCTTGAAACTGTCGGCCCCCAGCCAGACGAAGAGCAGCGACCCCAGCGTGCCGCCGATGGCGGCGAGGACCAGGCGGAGGGGCAGGTTGCTCCGGACTTCCCCCAGTTCACGGCGATAGACGGCCGTGCCCACGATGTTGGCCGGGATGAGCGCCACGAAGTTTGCGGCATTGGCTTCCATCTCGGAAAGGCCGGTGGCGATGAGCAGCGGGAAGGTCATGAATCCGGCGCCGCCCGCCATGACGTTGATCATGCCGGCGACAACGCCGCCCGCGAAGAGGAGACAAAAATTGATGAGGTCCACCGGAAGTGACTCGTGTAATTCCCGCATGCCATATCATGCCGTCTGCTGACGCGTCAGGGGTGTCATAGGAGGTTGTCATTTCGAAGCGCGCAAAATTGCCGGCCGGCGTGTGGATGCTCGGGTTCGTGTCGCTGTTCATGGACATGTCCAGCGAGATGGCGCACGCGGTGCTGCCCATCTTTCTCACCGTGACGCTTGGTACAAGCGTTGCCACGGTCGGCTTCATTGATGGCATTGCGGAAGCCGTCGCGCAGGTGATGAAACTTGCCAGTGGATCACTGAGCGATGCCTTGCGGTCACGCAAGTGGCTTGCAGTTCTGGGCTATGGGTTGTCGGCGCTGGCCAAGCCGCTTTTCCCCATCGCCGCCAGCGTTGATGGTGTGCTGGCGGCGCGCATCGTGGACCGGGTGGGCAAGGGGATCCGCGGCAGTCCGCGCGATGCCATGGTGGCCGACATGACGCCGCCAGAGCAGCGGGGTGCGGCCTACGGCCTGCGCCAGGCGCTCGACACGGTGGGCGCGGTGGTGGGGCCACTGCTTGCGATCCTGGCGCTCGGACTGTGGCAATGGGATGTGCGCAGCGTCTTGTGGCTGGCGTGCCTGCCATCTGTCGTTGCGGTGCTGGTGCTGGTGTTTGCCGTGGCCGAACCGGAGCGGCGCGTGAGCGGCCCTGCACGGGACATGGTCCGGACGGGCTGGACGCAACTGGGCAAGGGTTTCTGGCTGGTGCTGGCGCTTGCGGCGCTGGTCGCGGCGGCCCGGTTGTCGGAAGCGTTCCTGGTGCTGAAGGCGCAAGCGGTGGCGATGCCATTGGCTCTCGTCCCGGCCGTCATGATCGTGATGAGTGCCGTTTATGCCGCGTCGTCCTATCCTGCCGGTGTCATTGCGGATGCAACGGGGCAGCGCGGGTTGTTCGGCGGGGCACTTGCCGCACTGTTCGCCGCTCATGGACTTCTGGCCCTTGGCAATGGCGTCGCGGCCGTCATTGCAGGTTCAGCGCTGTGGGGCCTTCACATGGGGTTGTCGCAGGGCCTCTTGTCGAAGATGGTGGCGGACACTGCGCCCGTTGCGCTGCGCGGACGGTGTTTCGGTCTCTACTATTTCGCATCCGGCGCTGCGACGCTGGCCGCTGCCACGGTGGCGGGAGTGCTGTGGGACAGATCAGGCCCGGCGCTTGCCTTTGGCTTCGGCGCGGTGCTGACAACAGGCGCGCTTGCCCTGCTATTGTCGCAGCGGCGCGCGGCGTAAGGGCGCGGCGCTCAGCGGATCCAGCACCAGAGTTTGCCCTCGTCGGTGATTTCGACGCGGATGAGCGCGCCCGAGCCACGCACCTTGCGGGCCATGCACATGGCTTTCGCCTTGGGCATCAGGGCGGCCTTCTGGGCGGCTGTCAGCTTGCCCTTGGCCTTGCTTTTCCTGGCAGCGGCGTCCGCACCCGATGCGCCTGCCAGTGCCAAGCCTGCCATCAGCGCGGCCGTCAGAATTTTCCTCGAGAATGTCATCGCTGCCCCCATGAGTGGACTGCAACCGTATTGCACGGCAAGGCGGTGGCGCAAGCACAAGATGTGGTGAAACTTGTCGCAGCGGGAGGCGGGGTTCGAGACTACTCGAACCAGATGGGGTTGCTCCAGGCGCGCTTGCCGGCGTTGTCGATGGCGGTGACGCGGAACCACGGGCTCTTTTTTTCCAGCAACCAGCCCTTGTCGAGGCTGGACAGGTCGAAGCTCGCCGAGGTGATGGCGCGGCCGTTGGTGATGCAGGTGCGGGAGGTACCGCAGACCACCGTGATGCTGTCGACGGGCGACGTGTCGATCTCGATCAACTTGCCGTTCATGCGGATGTCGTTGATCAGGGGGCCCTGTGAGGAATAGTGGTGGCCCGCCTTCAGCGCCGCCAACAGCGCATCGGGGTCGAGGCTTTCCGCCTTCACATGCACCCAGCCGCCGAAATGGTCGGGAGTCTTGAAGTGCGCGTCGTCGGTGGCGATGGCGGTGAGGCGGTGGCCTTCGTTCAGCATCTGGTCGAGCAGGTAGAAGCCTTCGCCAAGGTCGTTCTCGATGGCGCAGCCGTGATTGTAGATTTCAACAGCATGGGCGAAGGAGAGCGCACGCCCATCTTCGATCGTGTAGCGCGACCATGACGGGTGCGCGATGGCAAGGAAGGCCCCTGCATCGATGGCGCGCTTGGCGATCTCGGGGCCTGTCTCGCCTTTCTTCGCGGCGGGAAAATCCAGCGGAAGTCCTGCGGCAACGATGTGCCAGAGTTCACCGGCCGAGGTCACGGGGGCATGGAGTTCGGCGCCAAGGATGGTCGTGAAGGTGTTGCCGCGCAGGTGCCGCGTATCGGCGATGGGCCAGTCGAAATGGTCGATGAAGTGCTCCGAGATCAGCACGAAATCATAGCCCACCGCCTTGTAGCGGTTGACCACCTCATCCAGCGGCAGCGCGCCATCGGAGAGGTCGGAGTGGGTGTGCAGGTTGCCGCGCCAGAAACGGCCGGGGGCGGAGAAGGGGGCGATGGATTTCATGACCGACGTATATCCGCTGGCGAGGTGCCACGCCAGTGACCAGCCGGGTTCCCTGCCATGGGCCACGCATGGACCCGGAGGTGCAACAGGTGCTATCCGTCCGCCATGCTTGCGACGGCGGCTCTGATCCTGGATTGGCTTGGCATTGTGGTGTTCGCCATCACGGGCGGCCTTGTGGCATCGCGCAAGGAGATGGACATCGTCGGTTTCGCGCTGCTCGCCAGTGTGACCGGAATTGGTGGCGGCACCATCCGCGATCTCCTGCTCGGGTTGACGCCTGTGTTCTGGGTCAGGACTCCCGCCTATCTGTTGGTCTGCGTCCTGGCGGGTGTGGTCACGTTCTTTCTCGCCCATCACTTTTCCGCGCGCATGCGCCTGTTGCTGTGGCTGGATGCCGTGGGTCTTGCGGTGTTCACGGTGACGGGGGCAAGGGTCGCCATGGATAGCGGGGCAGGCGCCACCATTGCCATTGCCATGGGAGTTGCCACGGCAATCTTTGGCGGCGTGATCCGCGACGTGCTGGGGGCAGAGAGCCCGGTGATCCTGCGGCGGGAAATCTATGTGACGGCGGCCCTGGCAGGAGCGATGGCCTATGTCGGACTGCGTTCATATGCAGGTCTGGGCGATGTGGCGATCGCGATCGGATTTGCCGTGGCGCTTGCCATCCGTGCGGCAGCCCTTGCCTATGACCTCAGCCTGCCGCGCTACCGCGCCACCGGCACCGGTTGATCACACGCTCATCTGCAAGCCGAGTTCCACCACGCGGTCTGGCGGGATGCGGAAGAACTCGATGGCGCGGGCAGACTGGTTCGCCAGCATGATGAAGATGCGCTGCTGCCAGAAAGGCATGGGCGATCGCGGCGAGAGGCGGATGGTGCGGCGG
>CALMLK010000037.1 GCA_937868035.1 uncultured Alphaproteobacteria bacterium | reverse complement strand
GCCGTAAGCCGGCTTAGCTCAGTTGGTAGAGCACCTGATTTGTAATCAGGGGGTCGTAGGTTCGAGTCCTATAGCCGGCACCAGTTTTTCGTTCAGGTGAAGACGCCGCGGAGTGCGTCCATGGCTTCGACCTGGGTCAGGTTCATGTGCAGTGGTGTGATCGAGATGCGCTTGCCGAAGACGGCGGCGATGTCGGTTCCGGCTGGCGGTGTTCCACGTTCCTTGGCCGAGCCGATCCAGTAGTAATGGCGGCCGCGGGCGTCCACGCGCTCATCCACGAACAGGAAGCTCTGGTCGCGCTTGCCCTGGCGGGTGATCTCGATTCCCTGCATTTCGTCCACGCGGCAATCCGGGAAGTTCACGTTGATGAGGACGCCGGGGCCGAAGGACATGGCCGCCAGCTTCTTCACCACGGCGGCGCCATGGGCCTTGGCCACGGCGAAACTTTCACCATTGTCGTAGATGCCCGTCACCTGCGACAGGGCGATCGACTTGAGGCCGAGAGCCGTGCCCTCCATGGCGGCGGCGATTGTGCCGGAATAGGTCACATCATCGGCGATGTTGGAGCCGCGGTTCACGCCGGAGAGCACGAGGTCCGGCAGCCCCGGCAAGATCTTGCGGGCGGCCATGATAACGCAATCAGTCGGCGTGCCGGCCACCTCGAAGCGCCTGTCGCCGAGTTTGCGGAAGCGCAGCGGATCGGCAATCGTCAGCGAGTGCCCTGCCCCCGAGCGTTCCGCATCGGGTGCGACGACCCAGACATCGTCGGAGAGCGTGTGGGCGATGGCTTCCAGAACCTCCAGACCGGGGCCGTGAATGCCATCATCATTGGTGACGAGAATGCGCATCAGGCCGTGATCCTTTCCTTGCCGCCCATGTAGGGCCGCAGTGCTTCGGGGATGGTGATGCTGCAATCGGGGTTCTGGTAGTTTTCCAGAACCGCAACGAGCGTGCGGCCAACCGCGAGGCCGGAGCCGTTCAGGGTGTGCACGAATCGCGTGCCCTTGCCATCTGCGGGCTTGAAGCGGGCATCCATGCGGCGCGCCTGGAAATCACCGCAGACGGAACAGGATGAAATCTCGCGGAAGGCATTCTGTCCCGGCAGCCACACTTCCAGATCGTAGGTCATGCGCGAGCCAAAGCCCATGTCGCCGGTGCACAGGCGCATCACGCGATAGTGCAGGCCGAGGGTCTGCAGGATCGATTCGGCGCAGCCCGTCATGCGCTCCAGTTCCTCGCGCGATTGTTCGGGCGTGGTGATCGAGACAAGTTCCACCTTGGAAAACTGGTGCTGGCGGATCATGCCGCGCGTATCGCGGCCCGCCGCACCGGCCTCGGCGCGGAAGCAGGGTGTGTAGGCGGTGAGGCGCATCGGCAGCGATGCTTCATCGAGGATCGTTTCGCGCACCGTGTTGGTGAGCGAGACTTCCGCCGTGGGAATGAGCCAGCGGCCATCGGTGGTGCGGAACAGGTCTTCGCCGAACTTCGGCAATTGGCCGGTGCCATACATGGCCGCATCATTTACCATGAAAGGCACGTAGTGTTCGGTGTAGCCGTTCTTGTCGGTCTGCAGGTCGAGCATGAACTGGGCAATGGCGCGTTCGAGCCGGGCCAGTTGCTTCTTCATGACGACGAAGCGGGCGCCGGACATGCGGGCCGCCACTTCAAAATCCATCTGGGCAAGCTTCTCGCCCAGTTCGAAATGCTGCTTGGGCTCGTAGTTGAAGGACGGCTTCTGGCCCCAGCGCCGCACTTCCACATTGCCGTGCTCGTCCGTGCCATCGGGCACGTCGTCCAGCGGCAGGTTGGGAATGACGGCGAGTGCGTCGTTCACCTTCTGCGTGAGGGTGCGGTCAGACTCCTCACCCTTGGTGATCGTGTCCTTGAGGGCGGCAACATCGGCCTTGATGGCTTCGGCCTTGGCCTTGTCGCCCGCCTTCATGGCCTCGCCCACCTGCTTCGACAAATCGTTGCGGCGGCTCTGGGCTTCCTGCAGCGATTGCAGCAGCGTGCGCCGCTCCTCGTCGATGGCGAGGATGGCGGTGGATTGGGGGGCGAGCCCGCGACGTTTCAAACCCGCGTCGAAGGCAGCAGGATTTTCGCGGATGGCCTTGATGTCATGCATCGGAATCAGAACCCGGAATAAGGGATGGGACGGGCCTCTCCATAGCGAGGCCGGGCCTTCACCTCAAACGGGTTTTATGTCGGTGCCGGATGACTCTTTTGCCGCAGCGGCGGCGCGGCGCCTTTCCAGCATCGTGACGGCAAACACCGCCATTTCATAAAGCAGGCCCAGGGGCACGGCCATGGAGAGCATGGAAATGGGATCGGGCGGCGTGATCACGGCGGCGACCGCACAGACGCCGACAATGGCAAAGCGGCGGCCGCTCTTCAGCTGCTGTGCCGTCACCACACCCATCTGGCCCAGCAGCGTCAACACCACCGGAAGCTGGAAAGCGAGACCGAAGGCAAGGATGAGCATCATCACGAAATCGAGATAGGCCTCGACGTCGGGCATGAGTTCCACGAGGTTCTTGGTGCCGCCTTCCACCGTGCCGACGCTTCCGGCGAGGGTATAGAAAAAGTGGATCGCCACCGGCAGCAGGAAGAAATAGACGAGGCAGGCGCCAAGCATGAAGAAGATCGGCGTGGCGACAAGATAGGGTGCAAGTGCCTGGCGCTCGTGCTTGTAAAGCCCCGGCGCCATGAAGCGGTAGACTTGCGTGGCGATCAGCGGGAAGGCGATGAACATGCCCGTGAACATCGCGATCTTCAGCTTCACCAGGAAGAAGCCGAGGAGCTTGGTGGAGATGAGGCCGACGTTGGCGCCTGTGCCCCATTCGAAGGGCTTCACCAGCCAATGAAAAATATCGGACGAAAAATAGAAGCCGAGGATGAACGCCACGGCAAAGCCCGCAACGGATTTCACCAGGCGGGAGCGCAGCTCCAGCAGGTGATCCATCAATGGAGCTTCGGAGGCGTCGATGTCTTCCTGGCTCATGCGGAGGGAGCCCCCTCCTCGACGCGCTCACCGGCAACGCGGGTTTCACCCGCTTGCGGGGTGGTGCCGAAGTACGTCTCGAAGCTCTTGTCGGACGGACTGTAGTTTGGCGAGATCACGGGCGGGATGATGTTGGGTGTGTTCATCACCTTGCTCACCGCGCCCTTGGCCTGATCGAAGTCCTTGCGTAGGTCAGCGACGCCCGTGTCTTTCATCGCGGCATCGACGTGGCCCTGGAATTCGCTGGCGAGGCGGCGGGCCTTGTTCATGAACTGGCCGAAGGTGCGCAGCACGCGCGGCAAGTCCTTGGGACCGATGACGATGACCGCCACCAGCGCCAAGACGAAAAGTTCGGAATAACCGACGCCGAAATCAAACATGCCCTGCTCCCTGCGCGCGGGTTTTCACCTGCGCGGCTCAGGCGAGATCAGCTCTTGAGCTTTTCTGCGGCCTTGGCACCTTCGCCAGCCTGTTCGCCGATCGACTTCGGGTCTGCGGCGGCCGCATCGTTGGGCTCGTCGGCGAGGCCCTTCTTGAAGCTCTTGATGCCCTTGGCGACGTCACCCATCAGGTCAGACACCTTGCCCTTGCCACCGAACAGCACGAGCACAACCACCAACACGATGACCCAGTGCCACCACGAAAAAGAACCCATAACGTCAACTCCTCAAATCCTGCAGGCGCGGTTGCCCGTCCTGTTGTTCAAGCGCGCTTATCGCAATTCCGCCGCGCCGCTGCAAGGAAAACGGACATGGCCATGTTTCACGGCTTTTTGAAGATGTGGACGCCGCTCTGGTCCATCACGAATTTGTGGGCGCCGCCGGTGGCGACGAGGGCCGAGCGGTCGAGCAACGCCGTCACGGGCTCTTCCTGCCCGGCAAAGGCGAGTGTCACACGCTGATAATCGCCAAGAAACCGCGCTTCCCTCACGTAGGCTTCAACGCCATCGTGCCCTGGCGCCAGCGCGATGGCGCGGGGCCGCACCAGCACGTCCGTCTTCGTTCCCTCCGGCAAGTGCGCGGC
>CALMLK010000036.1 GCA_937868035.1 uncultured Alphaproteobacteria bacterium | reverse complement strand
GCCTGGGACAAGCTCCGCACGGACCCCGTGCTGCGCATGCTGGTGATGTCGCTTGCCTTCTACGGCATGTCCACCTTCGAAGGTCCGCTGATGTCGGTGAAGGCCGTGAACGGTCTGTCGCACTACACCGACTGGACCATCGGCCACGTGCACTCCGGTGCCCTCGGCTGGGTCGGCATGGTGTCGTTCGGCGCCCTGTACTTCCTGACGCCGAAGCTCTGGAACCGCAAGCAGCTCTACAGCCTGCGACTGGTCAACTGGCACTTCTGGCTGGCAACCCTCGGCATCGTTGTCTACGCCGGTGTCATGTGGGTGTCGGGCATCATGCAGGGCCTGATGTGGCGCGAGTATGATGAGCAGGGCTTCCTGGTCTACAGCTTCGCCGAAACCTCTGCCGCCATGCATCCCTACTATGTGATGCGCGTCGTCGGTGGCCTGATGTACCTCGTTGGCATGCTGGTCATGATCTACAACGTCTACAAGACCATCCGCGGCGACGTGCGTGCGGAAGTCCCGATGGGTGCCGAAGCGCCCGCCCTGAAGCCTGCCGAATAAGGAGCAAGAAGACTATGGCTACCAACAACGCACCTGCGCTCGGCTTCCACAGCAAGATCGAACGCAACGTCACGCTGCTCCTCGTCCTGTCGCTCCTCGTGGTGACAATCGGCGGCATCGTGGAAATCGCTCCGCTGTTCTGGCTTCAGAACACCATCGAGAAGGTGACGGGCATGCGCCCCTACTCGCCTCTCGAACTGGCGGGCCGCAACATCTACATCCGCGAAGGCTGCTACGTCTGCCATTCGCAGATGATCCGCCCCTTCCGTGACGAGGTGGAGCGCTATGGACACTACAGCCTCGCGGCCGAGTCCATGTTCGACCACCCCTTCCAGTGGGGTTCCAAGCGCACGGGCCCCGATCTCGCCCGTGTCGGCGCCAAGTACTCGAACGACTGGCATGTGCAGCACCTGAAGAATCCGCGCGACGTCGTGCCGGAATCGATCATGCCGCCCTACGCCTTCCTCGCCAGCAACGAGCTTGATCCGCAGGCGATTGGCGCACACCTCAAGACCCTCACGGTCGTGGGCGTGCCCTACAGCCAGGAACAGATCGACAATGCTGCTGCCGACATGGTGGCGCAGGCTGATCCGAACCAGGATGGCGCCGGCGTGACCGCGCGCTACCCGAAGGCCAACATCGGCAACTTCGACGGCGATGCCGCGAAGCTCACCGAGATGGACGCCCTCGTGGCTTATCTGCAGGTGCTTGGAACACTCGTCGACTTCTCGGCCTACAAGCCGGAAGAGAACGAGCGCTGAGGGAGGCTGCCATGAACGTTGACTATCACGCCATGCGGACCTTCGCCGACAGCTGGGGCCTGCTCTTCATGTTCCTCGTCTTCCTGCTCGTCATCTGGATGGCCGTGCGACCCTCGGCCAAGCCTGCCCACGACGACGCAGCCAATATCCCCTTCAAGGAGTAATCTTCCATGTCCGGCAACCGAGAAATTGACCAACTGTCTGGCGTGGATACAACTGGCCACGAATGGGACGGCATCAAGGAACTCAACAACCCGCTGCCACGCTGGTGGCTGTGGACTCTCTACGCCACCGTCGTCTGGGCGATCGGCTACGTGATCGTCTATCCGGCGATCCCCGGCCTCACGAGCTATACGCATGGCCTGTGGGGTTGGTCGAGCCGCGCTGACCTGCGCAACCAGATGACCGCCGTCGACCAGGGCCGCCAGGCCTTGAACGACAAGATTGCCGCGATGGACATCAATGCCATCATGGCCGATCCGGAAGCCCGCACCTTCGCGATCGCTGCCGGCGGATCACTCTTCAAGGTGAACTGCGTGCAGTGCCACGGTTCGGGTGCACAGGGCGGCCCCGGCTTCCCCAACCTGAACGACGACTCGTGGCTCTGGGGCGGCAAGCCTGACCAGGTGGTGCAGACTATCAGCAACGGCATCCGTGACACCTCGAACGGCGACACCCGTGACAGCATCATGCCGAACTTCGGCAAGGATGGCCTGCTCGAGGCCGACAAGATCACGGCTGCGGCCAACTATGTGCGCCAGATCGCCAATCTCGAACATGACGCCGCCGCGGCAACCGCCGGTGCGACCGTCTTCGCCGAGAACTGCGCCTCGTGCCACGGTGAAAAGGGTGAAGGCAACCAGGACCTTGGTGCGCCCCAGCTCAACGACGCCGTGTGGCTCTACAGCGACAGCCTTGAAGGCATCACCGCCCAGGTCAACGCTCCCCGCCACGGCATGATGCCGGGCTGGAAAGCGAAGCTGGGCGAGGGTAAGGTCAAGGCGCTGGCCGCCTACGTCCTGTCTCTGGGTGGCGGACAGTAAGTCGCCCCCGGATAAGAGTACGTAAGCAAAAGTGACCACGCACACCATCATCGACACCCAGGACGTCAAGGCCGTCAATACGGGGGCCAAGACCCAGAGTTCCCTCTACGCGGCGCACCAGAAGGTGTTTCCAAAACGCGCGGAGGGAACCTTTCGCAGGCTCAAGTGGATCATCATGGCGGTCACGCTGGGGATCTACTACCTGACGCCCTGGATACGATGGGACCGTGGTCCCTTCGCGCCGGACCAGGCCGTGTTGCTCGACATGGCCCACCGGCGCTTCTATTTCTTCTTCATCGAGATCTGGCCGCAGGAGTTCTACTTCGTGGCCGGTCTTCTCGTGATGGCGGGTGTCGGACTCTTTCTCGTCACCTCCGTCGTGGGACGCGCCTGGTGCGGATACACCTGCCCGCAAACGGTCTGGACGGATCTCTTCATCAAGGTGGAGGAACTCGTCCAGGGAGACCGCAACGCCCGCATCAAGCTCGACAAGGCGCCGTGGTCGTTCCGCAAACTGTCTCTCATCAGCTTCACCCATCTCATCTTCCTGCTGATCTCGCTGGCCACAGGCGGCGCCTGGATCTTCTACTTCGCCGATGCACCGACGCTGCTGAAGAGCTTCGTGATGGGTGACGCACCCTTCATCGCCTATGCGACGGTGGGCGTGCTCGCCACCACGACCTATATCTTCGGCGGTTTGATGCGCGAACAGCTGTGCATCTTCATGTGCCCGTGGCCGCGCATTCAGGCGGCGATGCTTGATGAGGATTCCCTCGTCGTCACCTACAACGACTGGCGCGGCGAACCCCGCACCGCCGGCACCAAGAAGGCCGCCGCCGCCGGCCTCGCCGTGGGCGATTGCATCGACTGCAACGCCTGCGTTGCCGTGTGCCCGACCGGCATCGACATCCGCAACGGCCAGCAGCTGGAATGCATCACCTGCGCCCTCTGCATCGATGCCTGCAATGCCATCATGGACAAGATCGGAAAGCCGCGCGACCTGATCGGCTATTCGACGCTGCGTGATTACAACCACAACATGGACATCGCCTGCCCGGATGCCACCGATGATGTCTGGGGACGCATCGATCCCACCCGCGTGCACAAGCCCGGCGGCGGCTTCATCGATGGCCTGAAGCACTTCGACTGGAAGATCTTCTTCCGCGTCCGCACGCTGATCTACCTGGGCATGTGGTCGCTGATCGGCGTCGGCCTTCTCTTCCTCCTGCTCACCCGCGACCGCCTGGAAGTGAACGTGCAGCACGATCGCAACCCGATTGCCGTGAAGCTCTCGGACGGTGCCGTGCGCAACGGCTACACCATGAAGATCCTCAACATGGTGCCCGAACCCCGCACCATCACGCTGACCATCGATGGCCCACCGGGCGCGTCCATGGCCATCGCCGAAATGCCGGAGGTCGTGGGCCGCAGTGCGGAGGTTGAAGTCCAGCCCGACAAATTGCGCGCCCTCCATGTTTTCGTCTCAGTTCCGGCGCAACTGCTCCAGCCGGGCAAGACGAATTTCCGCATCGTCGTTTCGGACAAGCAGTCCTTTGAAACCGACAGCTATGAAGCGATCTTCGAAGTTCCGGAGAACATGAAATGAGCAACGGCACACGTCAGTTCACGGGCAAGCACATGCTGGCCATCATGCTCGGCTTCTTCGCCGTGGTGCTCGCCGCCAACATGACGATGGTCTATTTCGCCCGTCACAGCTGGACCGGCCTTGTGGTCGAGAACTCCTACATCGCGAGCCAGGAATTCAACGAAAAGACCCAGAAGCTCGAAGCCATGGAAGCCGTTGATGTGCATCCCGACGTGACTTTCGAAGCAGGCACGCTGCGTGTGCGCCTCCACACCCGCGCGGGCGAACCGGTGATGGCCCGTAACGTCAAGCTGGCCATTGGCCGTCCTTCCAACGAAGGGCAGGACCGGGTGGTCGATCTGACCGAACGTGCCTCCGGCACCTTCGAAGCGCCGCAGGATCTGGCGCTCGGCCAGTGGACCGGTTCCGTGACAGCCGAATTGCCCGGCCACGGCGAGTGGACGCGTCCCGTCCGTCTCGTCATCAAGGGCTGAGGACAGGAGCATCGTGCCATGTCCTGTTGCGCCGCACCGCTGATCAGTGATTCCGCCCGCGAGACCTTGTCCGCGAGCCGCATTGCATTGCTGGAAGACCTGCGCGCCAACAGCAAGCAACTGGTGGATGGCCGCGTCACCTACCTGCTGTCCGCACCCGCCATCCATTGCGGCAACTGCATCAACACCATTGAAGACAGCGTGACGAAGATTGACGGCGTCACCGACGTGCGCGCCAACCTCACCATGAAGCGGGTGTCTGTCACGCTCGACGATACCAACCGCAGCCTCCTGCCGGTCGTGCAGGCCTTGGAGGCCCTGGGCTATGCCACGCAGTCGCTCACGGCGGAGGAAGCAGGCGGCAGCGATCCCGAATTCAAGGTATTGGTGCGTTCACTTGCCGTCTCGGGCTTTGCCGCCGCCAACATCATGCTGCTGTCGGTTCCGGTATGGAACGGTGCTGAAGGCGCCACCAAAGAACTCTTCCATTTCATTTCCGCGCTTATCGCCATTCCCTGCGTCGCCTATGGCGGAATGCCGTTCTTCCGCTCGGCCATTGCCGCCATCCGCCGGCGCCGTGTCAACATGGACGTGCCCATCTCGCTTGGCGTGACGCTCGCCACCGGCATGTCGATGTACGAAAGTTTCATCGGCGGCGGACACGCCTATTTCGACGCCGCCACATCGCTGCTGTTCTTCCTCCTGATCGGCCGTGTGCTGGATCACCTCATGCGCGCCCGCGCCCGTGCCGCGGCAGGCAATCTCGCGCGCCTCTCCTCCAAGGGTGGCTTCGTGGTCAACGAGGCGGGCGAACTCACCTACATGGCGCTGGATGCCATCAACCCCGGCATGCGCTTGCGCGTCTCCGCCGGTGAACGTTTCCCCGTGGATGGCACGGTTGTCGAAGGGACGAGCGACGTTGACCGCGCGCTGGTGACGGGCGAGAGCGAACCGCAGCGCGTCGCCGATGGTTCAGGCGTCGAAGCCGGAACGCTCAACCTCACCGGTCCCGTGGACATGCTCGCAACCCGCGCCGCCCGCGATTCCTTCCTCGCCGAAGTGACACAGATGATGGCCGCGGCTGAACGCGGCCGCTCGTCCTATGTGCGCGTCGCCGACCGCATGGCGCGGATCTATTCACCCGTCGTGCACCTCCTGGCACTTACCTCCTTCACCGGCTGGATGCTGTGGACCGGTGGCGACTGGCATCAGTCCCTCACCGTCGCGGTGGCGGTCCTCATCATCACCTGCCCCTGTGCGCTCGGCCTTGCCGTGCCCGTGGCGCATGTGGTCAGCGCCAGCCGACTCTTCGCCAATGGCATTCTCCTGAAGGATGGCTCGGCACTCGAGCGCCTGGCCGCGATCGACGCTGCCGCCTTCGACAAGACCGGTACGTTGACGACCGGCGAACCCGCCGTTGCCCTTTGCCAGATTCCGGAAGGCGCTGCCGCCGCCGTTGCCAAGGCGCTCGCCTTGCGCAGCGTCCATCCCGCCGCCCGCGCCCTGGCGCGTCACCTGCAAGGTCCAGCCGAAACCCGCGTCACCGAACTGCATGAGGTTCCGGGCAATGGCGTCGAGGGCCTGTTCGACGGAAGGCGCGTGCGTCTCGGCCGCGGCACCTGGGTGGCGGACATTGCCCAACGCCGTGACAGTGCAACAGGGCAGGGCGTTGCCTTCGCCATGGAAGGTGACGAGCTGTGGCTCACCACGCTCACCGAACGCACCCGCCCCGGCGCCGGGGCGCTCGTGGCCGCTCTGGAGCAACGCCATCTCCCCGTGACACTTCTTTCCGGCGACGGCCAGGCGCAGGTCGCAGCCATTGCCCGCGAACTGGGCATTGCCGACGTGCATGCCGAACTGAAACCCGGCGACAAGCTGGCCTTCCTGACGGCGGCCGCACAGGCGGGCCGCAAGATGCTGATGGTGGGGGACGGCCTCAATGACGCTCCGGCCCTTGCTGCGGCCCATGTGTCCATGGCCCCGGCCTCGGCCTCCGATATCGGCCGCACGGCGGCAGATTTCGTGCTGACCCAGAACAACCTCACCACGGTGGCCTTTGCCCATCGCGTGGCCCAGGCCACGGGCCGGGTGGTCCGGCAGAATTTCGCGCTTGCCATCGTCTACAACGTGCTGGCCGTGCCGCTTGCCATGTCCGGGCAGTTGAACCCGCTGATTGCCGCCCTCGCCATGTCGAGTTCCTCGATCATCGTCGTGGCCAACAGTTTGCGCCTGCACCTGCTCCGGCCCGCCGCCGAGGCCGCGCCTGTACAGGCCAGTG
>CALMLK010000035.1 GCA_937868035.1 uncultured Alphaproteobacteria bacterium | reverse complement strand
GAGCGCCAATGCCGAAGACTACAGCTTCGAGAACAGCGTCAACATCCTGCGTGTCGGGGCCAACATGAAGCTGTGAGCCTCGCGGCTCACTGCGGCCACACGTATTTGCCGCGCACCCAGCCCAGCCTGCCGTTTGGTGACATGACCTGGCACCAGACGTTGGGCTTGCTCATCCTGCTGTATTTCCAGTTGGCGGAACCGCCAGCGTCGATGCGGAAGGAGGCGTTGGTGGCGGTGTTCTTGCAGCGTCCGGTGAGCGAGATGTTGTCGCCGTTGTCGTAGGTGTAGAGCACCTGTGAATAGGCTGCGGGCCATTTGCGCTGGTAGAGCACATCGTTGGACGACACATGCACGACCGTGCCACCCCAGAATGCGGAGGCGAGGGCGGGCGTTGCGATGAGGACTGCGAATCCGGCGAGCAGGGTGCGCTTGAACATGGATGCTCCTTGAAAGGCAAAGCGTGAACTTGCCTGACATCTTGCGGCGTGGGGGCTGAACCGGGGGTGAACGGCGGGTTGTCGAATAATCAGGCAGATCAGGCGGGATGCCACCACTTGCCGCCGAGCACGACGCCACGGCTGGTGAGCTTGCGGTCGCCCGCGAGGTGTTCGCCCACCGTATCCACGTAGTCGAATTCGCCTTCATCAAAGGAGAGGAGCGTAGCGTCGCCCACGGAGCCGGGCTTGAGGGAGCCCAGTTCGAGACGCTTCAGCGCGAAGGCGGCGTTGCAGGTGGAGGCGGCGATCACATCGTTCAGGCTCATGCCGAGGCAGAGAAACTTGGACAGCGTCGTCACCTGGTCAAAGGCGGGTCCATTGATGCAGAGCTTGTGAATGTCGGACGAGATGGTGTCGGGCTGGAAGCCATTGGCCAGCATGACGCGCGCGCTCTTGAAGGCAAACGAGCCCATGCCATGACCCACGTCGAACAGCACGCCGCGCTTGCGGGCGGCTTCCACGCAGGACTTGATCTTGCCTTGTCCCGTGAAGGGCACATTGGGAAAGGGGCGAAAGCAGTGGGTGAGCACGTCGCCGGGGCGGAGGCGTCCTACCACATCATCATAGGAGGGCGGCGGTTCGTCGATGTGCGCCATCAGGGGAACGCCCGTATGGGCTGCGACCTGAAGTGCGATGTCAAGCGGGGCCACGCCCTGGTCGCCGGAGGAGTAGCGGCCCACGCGCACCTTCATGCCGACGATGAGATCGCGGTTGGCTTCCACGACGTCGATTGCGGCGGCCGGGTTCATGAGGCGGAGGTTTTCGCTTTCGCCGACCTCCAGACCGTAGTCGAGGCCATAGATGCCGGCGTGCGAAATGTGGAGATAGGGCAGGATGCGGACAGCCGACTTCTCAATGACGTGGGTGCGGAATCCGGCGAAGTTGCCGGGGCCCGCGGAGCCCGTATCCACGGATGTTGTCACGCCGGAGCGGCGGCAGAAATCTTCGGCGTCGATGCCAAGGGATGTGCCACCCCAATAGACGTGGGTGTGCATGTCGATGAGGCCGGGCGTGACGATGAGGCCGCTCACATCCTTCACCGTGGTTGCGGGCGCGCGGGGGATCGACTTCGCCACGGCGGCGACCTTTCCTCCGGCAAACCCGACTTCAACGATTGCATCGAGATGTTGCGACGGGTCGATGACGCGGCCGCCGGTCAGAATGAGGTCCATGATGCGTTCCCTTTGCCGCACAGGCTGGCAAAGGCGCGCGGGCGCGTCAACGGGATGTGTTGGGTGTTGCGGTCAGAGGGCGTTGCGGATGACGCTGCCCACGGGGCCGCCCTTGCCGCTCAGCAATTCCTGGATCAGGCTGAATTCCTGTCCGATCACCGGCGTCTTGCGGTCCAGCATGTTGATGACGCGGCCGTCTTCCAGACCGTATTGCGCGACATTCGTCACCTGATCGCCACGGTCGAAGCGGATGGCGATGACTTCGCGGTTTTGTTCCTGCGGATCGAGGAAGGAGCGCTGCGAGGTCGTGCTGGAGATGTAGTAATAGCTGTCGCCTTGCAGGTTGATGCTGGCCGTGGTCGAGGGCGAACCCATGATGGCCTCAACCTCGGACTTGGCCATGCCCTGCTTTACCTGGTT
>CALMLK010000034.1 GCA_937868035.1 uncultured Alphaproteobacteria bacterium | reverse complement strand
GTGGCAAGCGTCGGGTCCACATGACCATCGTCCGGCTCGTAGATGCCGCCAATGAGACCGTCGAGTTGCGCCAGCGGATGCAGTTCGGCAATCCGTTCCGGCGTCACCAGTTGCAGGTCGTAGCCGGTGAATTCCGAAAGGCCCACGACGTGCGCGAACTCATCCATGCGATCGGGATTGCGGGTGACGCGCATGGCGCCGGAGCGGTGAAAACCGCACGACTGCCCCGTCTCCTGCGGAAGGATGTCGCGATAGATGCGCACCGACGTGGCCCGCAGTTCCTGGATCGTGGCGTTGTGCGCGAAGTGTGTGCACAAGCCTGCCGCATGCCACGTGGAGCCGTGCGTCAGGTCATTCTTTTCAACAAGAACAATGTCTTTCCAGCCGTTCTTCGCGAGATGGTAGAGGAGCGATACGCCCATCGCCCCGCCGCCGATGATGACAACTTGCAGCTCGCTCACGCATTCATCCTTTCGCCTGCGGGGTCGAAGGGCGGCTTCGCCAGCACCTTCGCCGCATGATCCTGTCCAGCCACGCGGATGCTGAAGGACCGCGCGCAGGTTTGCGCCAGCGTCTCTCCTTCCGAGATGTCCACAACGCCAAGGGCCAACGTCAGTCCGGTGCGGGCCCCGCGCGCGCCTGATGTCGTCATCCCCACGGCCCGGCCGTTCTCGAAGATGGGTTCATCATGCAGCATGAGCGGATGCCCCTCCACATTGAACAGCACCATGCGCCGCCCGAGGCCCATGGAGCGGAGATGCAGCAGCGCGTTCCGCCCCCGAAAATCCTTTGACCAGTCGATGGTGAAGGAAAGTCCTGCCTCGAGCGGCGTGATGTCCGGCCCGAGGTCGTGGCCCCAATGGCGATAGCCCTGCTCGATCCGGCAGGCATCCAGCGCGTAGTGGCCGAGGGGCCGCGCGCCTGTGGCGATGAGGACATCGAACACCGCGCCTGCTTCGGCAGCAGGGATCATCAATTCCCAGCCCAACTCGCCCACGAAGCTCAATCGCGTGGCAAGGCAACGGGAGCCTGCAACAGTCACCGGCCGTGCCGTCGAAAACGCGAAGCTGCTCCAGTTGTCGTGGGAGAGCCTTGCAAGAATGGAGCGAGATGCGGCTCCCATCACGCCGATGACGCAATGGTCCTCGGTGATGTCGTGAAGATCAACGCTCTGCCCCCTCGCGGCGCGGCGCAGGAAGGCCAGGTCTTTCTGCCGCGTGGCCGCACCGGAGACGACACGGAAATGATCCTCACCGAGCCGTGTCACCGTGACGTCGGCTTCGATGCCGCCGCGGTCGTTGAGGAAGAGCGTGTAGACAGCGCGGCCCTCCGCAACGTCAATGCTGGCGGTGGCTGCCGCTTGCAGGAAGGGCAAGGCATCCGCACCCGTGACGTCGATCTTGGTGAAAGGCGAGAGGTCGATGAGGGCCGCACCCTCCTTCATCTCCGCCGCCTCGCGCACGGCTATTGCGTACCACGGTTGCGCACCCACAGCGTAGGGCAGGGAGCGTTCGTCATCGCTGCGCGCATACCAGATGCCACGCTCCCATCCGGCGGTGAGGCCGAACACGGCGCCTTGTGCAGCCCAGCGCCCATGCAGTGCCGAGGTGCGCAGGCCACGCCCCGCCTTGGGCTGCTTGAAAGGCCAGTGCAGCGCGAAGAGATCGGCCACCGCCTCATCCATGCGCGCCGCCATGTGCGACGGCGATGCCGTGAGTGGATCAACGCGCGCGATATCGATGCCCCACAGGTCGCTGGGCGCTTCGCCTGAGATCACCCAGTCCGCCAGCACCTTGCCGATGCCGGCGGAACTCATGATGCCGACGGAGTTCATCCCCGCCGCCACGAATATCCCTTCAAGATGAGGGGCGGCACCCACCAGTGGCCGCGTGTCGGCGGTGAAACTTTCCGGCCCGTTCATGAAGCGCTGAATGCCCGTCTCCGCCAGCACGGGCACAAGAGTCAGGGCTGCTTCCATGAAGGGCGTGAATTGTTCCCAGTCCTCCGGCAGTTCCAGAAAGGCGCGATTGCCCTCCGGCCCACGCGGGTCCCAGCATTTTGCATGGGGCTCGAAGCCGCCGATCACCAGCCGGCCGGCATCGCCCTTCACATAGATTCCGGTATCAAGATCGCGCACCACGGGGAACGGATGGGGCAAGCCGGGAATGGGCTCCGTGACAATGTACATGTGCTCCACAGGCTGAAGCGGCAGGGCCAGACCGATGTCATCGGCGAGAGATTTCGACCACGCCCCCGCACAGAGCACGATCTTCTCCGCATCGATGGTGCTGCCATCAGCGAGCGCCACGCCGGTCACCTGCGCGCCATTGCGCAGGATGCGTGTCACCTCAACGCCCTCGCGCAGCGTGACGCCACGATTTTTCGCGGCCCGCGCATAGGCCATGCACAGATCCACCGGATTGACGTTGGCATCTTCCGGCACCATCAGGGCGCCCACATGATCGCCGAGCGCCAGTTGCGGAATGGCGACTTGGTCCGGCGTGATGATCTCCGGTGTCAGGCCCATGTGGCGGCCCACGGCGCAGATGCGTTGCAATTCATCCATGCGCTCGGGCTTCCGCGCCAGCCAGTAACCACCCGTGCGCCGGTAGCCGGTGCTCATCCCGGTCTGGGCCTCCAGCTGTGGAAAGAGCGTGAGCGCATG
>CALMLK010000033.1 GCA_937868035.1 uncultured Alphaproteobacteria bacterium | reverse complement strand
CCGTTGCGGGCACCTTCCGCACCACCCGAAACGCCCATGCCGAGGAACGACAAGCCGCGTGGGGTCAGCGCCTGCTGGCGGCGTTCCGTCTCGGTATAGTCCGAGTTGCCACCGTCGATGATGATACCCTTGAACGACGGCACAGCGCTGAGCTGATTGCAGATGTCGTCCACAGGCGCACCTGCCGGAACCAGCAGAATGACGGCCTGCGGCGGGCGGAGGGCGGAGACGAGGTTCTCCAGCGTCTCGCAAGGAATCAGGCGCTGGGCGAGCGGACCTGCCTCGCTCACGAACTTCTGCGTGAGGTCCCAGCCCAGCGTGTAAACGGCAACGGTGAATCCCTTCTCGGCAATGTTGAGCGCGAGGTGGCCGCCCATGACGCCCAGTCCGATCAATCCGATGTCTGCCTGCATGGGGCCGTCCTTCCCTTGGGTCCGCGTGATGGCAGAAGATAGGGGCAGGATTGCGGATGCGCGAGGGGCACGTGGCGCAGGTCCGCTGCGCCCTGCCTTCATGCAGTCAGGCGGGGGACGAACCGCCGGGCCGCCTGTTGCGCAACTGGGTGATGGCATGCAGCCAATCCGCGTAACTGCTGTCATAGGCGGCGCGCAGGGATTGGCGTGGTGCAATCGCCCGGTTGATCTTCGGCCGGGTCAGGACCGCCGCCGGCGCGGCACCCGTATCTGCAACGAGGGCGAGGCGCGCCGCGCCGAAGGCCGCACCCAGTTCACTCGATTCCGGCACGCGCAATTCGACGCCCAACAGCGTTGCGATCATGGACAGCCAGAGATCGGAGCGTGAGCCTCCACCGATGGCGAGAAGGTTGTCGATGGAGGTTCCGGTGGCGCGAAAGGCATCGGCGCATTCGCGCAGCGCGAAGGCCACGCCCTGCAGCACCGAAAGCGCCATCTCGCGCTCATCGGAGGAATGTTGCAGGCCGATCAGCGCGCCGCGAGTTTGCGTGTCGCTGTGCGGCGACCACGAGCCATCGAGGAACGGCACGAACAGCAACGGTGACGGCGCACCAAGGTCAGCCCCCAGCGAGGCCACGAGATCGGCGGCGTTGCGCTTCACCAGACCAGCAACCCAGTTGAGGCAGGACGTGGCCGAGAGGATCACCGACATCTGATGCCAGGTGCCGGGCACGGAGTGACACAGGGTCTCGATGGCATATTCGTAGCTGGGGCGAGGTTCGCGCATGGAAACGAAGAGCACACCCGATGTTCCCAGCGACACGGTGCCTTCGCCTTCGCCGATCACGCCTGTGCCGCAGGCGCCGCAAGCATTGTCTCCGCCGCCGCCCGCGATCACCACATGGGGCGACATTCCCCAGCGGGCCGCGAGCGTGGCACGTATCTTTCCGGTGACCTCCGTGCCTTCATGAAGCCGCGGCATCTGCGCGCGCTGCATGCCCGTGGCATCGAGCAGAGCGTCTGACCAGTTTCGCGTGGCGATGTCCATCCACATGGTGCCGCTGGAATCCGCCATGTCGGAGGCCTTGTCGCCGGAGAGCATGAGGCGGACGTAGTCTTTCGGCAGCAGCACGTGTTTCGTCCTGGCAAAGACGTCCGGCTCGTGCTCGCGCAACCACAACAGCTTCACGGCGGTGACACCGGGCGTGGGTTTGCGGCCCGCGATGCGTCGCACGTCCGGCGCGAGAGCTTCCAGTTCGGTGCATTGCCTTTCCGTGCGCGTGTCGTTCCACAGGATTGCGGGGCGAAGCGGCTTGTCATCTGCGCCCAACACCGTTGCACCATACATCTGGCCGGAGAGGCCGATTGCCTTCACCGCCGCGAGTTCCCTGGGATGGCTGGCCTTCAGGCCATCCAGCGTCTGGCACACGCCATCCCACCAGATGGCCGGGTCCTGTTCCGACCAGCTGAAATGCGGTCGCGAAACGTCCAGCGCCCGCGAGGAATGCTGCGCGACGAATGTCTGGCTGGCATCCACCAGCACGGACTTCACGCCAGACGTGCCGAGATCAATCCCGAGATACATGGATACGCCCCCATTGTCTTTTCTTGGCGGGCCGCAATTTCCCGCGTCGGTTGCTGCTGCGGAGACTTGCAGCGCCGGGGAGAATGTCAAGAGTGCAAATGCGCCGGGGCGGGCATCAGGTGTTGACCAGCATCACGGCGGAGGCATCATCCGCTGGCTTGAAGCGAAGATGGGTTTCGCAAGCGGGGTCGTCCGCTTCCACGGCGCGGATCTGCTGGAGGATTGCATTTACGCCTTCCGCTTCCCGCGCGCGGGCCACAAGTGCCGCGTCACTGGCGAAGCCGTAGGTATCCACCGCACGATAGAATCCGTCGGTGCAGAGCAGCAGCGACGCCGGCCACCCCAGGGCGATATATTCCGGGCAATTCAGCGCTGACTTGTCTGCCACGAGAATGCTGTGGTTGGCGGCGGTGTTGCGCGAGCGGCGGCTGGCCATGAGGCGCGGATGGAATTCGCGGAGCAAGGCCTTGAAGTCGGACTGCCCCTGGGCGCGGCGGCGGCGGGCCTCATCGCGCAGGAAAGCCTCCAGACCGCCGAGGTCGCTCTGGGGTGGGGGAATGACGCGCACATTCGTGTCTTCCGCGAGCAATACGGAATCACCGAGACGCAGAACGTGCCAACCATCGGCATATCGTTTTGCCAGCAGCAGGCAGGCGGCGGGCGGGTCGTATGCGGGTGGCACGGTGACCCGCGCTGCCGCTTCGGCCCAATCCTTCTCCAATCGCGCCACCAATTCCGCCAGCAGGTCCGGCAGCGGCCGGTCTGTTGCCGCGAGTTCATGGAGGTGCGCATCAGCCTTTTCCACCAGCCAGCGCGCATCCGTTGCGGCGGGAAGGATGTGGGAGCTGTTGATCCCGGTCACGCCGTCAAACACCCATGCCGCAATAACGGCGCCGTCTTTTACGACGACGCCTGCCGCATCCTCGTTGCAGGTGCCGCTGCCTGCGCTGACCGCTCCAGCCAATCTCACAGATGAACCACCTTGCCGGTGCGCACGCTTTCATCTGCCGCCAGCACGATGCGCAGGGAACTGATCGCTTCCGCCACGTGCCGGGTCATGTCACGATCGTTGCGGATGGCATCAAGGAACACGGCCTGCTCGCGGTTGCACAGGTCCTGGTGGCCCGGTTCATCATCCATGCGGATCATGTCGTCCTTGCGGGCGAGGTTGCCCTCCGGCGTGAGTTGCGCGTGATGCAGGCGCAGCGCCGAAGTCCTGGTGTGGCTGTCCACATCCGCGGATTCCGTCTTGGTCTCGTCCATGGCAATGGAAACCGAGCCTTTGGGTCCGATCATGTCCTTCACGAAGAAGGCCGTGTCCGACACCATTGGCCCCCACGCCGCCTCGTACCAGCCCACCGAGCCGTCGGCGAACAGCACCTGCAGCGCGCCGTAGTTGTACATGTCGGGCGCTACCTCGTCGGAAAG
>CALMLK010000032.1 GCA_937868035.1 uncultured Alphaproteobacteria bacterium | reverse complement strand
CCCACGGCACACAAGTTGCGCCAGCATTCGGCCACGGCCTGCTTGCCGCCTTCGAAGGGATCGGCTTCCACGTAGCGCGGCGTCACGTCGGAGGAGACGGCAATCGCCTTCTTCTCGGCGATGCGCACCACGCCCGCGTCGCCCCCTGGAATTTGCGCGGTGTTGGAGCCGATCAGCGAGTCGTATTGTTCCCACACCCAGCGGCGCGAGGCCATGTCGGGCGAACCCACGATCTTGACGATCACCGCGGCGAGATCGTTGGGGGCCGGCACATCGGCGGGCTTGAGCACCGCAGGCTTCTTCGGTTCCACCCAGGGGCGGTCATATTCCGGCGCTTCGTCGCCCATGGCCTTGATGGGCAGGTCGGCCTTCACCACGCCCTCATGCTTGATGACGAAGCGCAGCGTGTCGGTGGTCTTGCCGACGATGGCAAAATCGAGATCCCACTTGCGGAAGATCGCTTCCGCTTCCTTTTCCTTCTCGGGGCGCAGCACCATGAGCATGCGCTCCTGCGATTCCGAGAGCATCATCTCGTAGGCCGTCATGTGGCTTTCGCGGCAGGGCACCTTGTCGAGATCGAGTTCGATGCCGAGGTCTCCCTTCGCGCCCATCTCGACAGCCGAACAGGTGAGGCCCGCGGCACCCATGTCCTGGATGGCGATCACGGCACCGGAGGCCATGAGTTCGAGGCAGGCTTCCAGCAGGCACTTCTCGGTGAAGGGGTCGCCCACCTGCACGGTGGGGCGCTTCTCCGCAGCCTTGTCGTCGAATTCGGCCGACGCCATGGTGGCGCCGTGAATGCCGTCGCGGCCCGTCTTGGCGCCGAGGTAGACGACGGGGAGGCCAACGCCTTCCGCCTTCGAGTAGAAAATCTTGCCGGCATCGGCGATGCCCACGGCCATGGCGTTGACGAGGATGTTGCCGTTGTAGCGGGCGTGGAAGTTCACTTCGCCCGCGACCGTCGGCACGCCGAAGGAATTGCCATAGCCGCCGACGCCCGCAACGACGCCGCCCACGAGATGGCGCGTGCGGGGATGATCGGGCGCGCCGAAGCGCAGTGCATTCACCGCCGCGATGGGCCGTGCCCCCATGGTGAAGACATCGCGCAGGATGCCGCCCACGCCTGTCGTGGCGCCCTGGTAGGGCTCGATGTAGGAGGGGTGGTTGTGCGACTCCATCTTGAAGATGATGGCCTGGCCATCATCCACGTCGACCACGCCGGCATTTTCGCCTGGGCCCTGGATGACGCGCGGACCTGTGGTCGGCAGTTGCCGCAGCCATTTCTTGGACGACTTGTAGGAGCAGTGCTCGTTCCACATGGCCGAACAGATGCCCAATTCGGTGAAGGTGGGCTCGCGGCCCAGCAGCTTGACGAAGTGCTCGTATTCATCCGGCTTGAGGCCGTGGGACTTCACGAGTTCGGGGGTGATCTTGGGTTCGGCTTTGGGGGCGGCAGCGGTCATGGCGCGCCTTTAAAGCCGCCGCCCGCGAATCTCAAACGCAATGTTGGACGTGTGCACATGAGGTGGAGGTAAATCTGGGAGGCCGGCTCAGGTCCGGCCAAGGCGGGAATACAAAAAACGGGCGACGTTTCCGTCGCCCGATCAGGAGCGTAAAATCAGGCGTGCCGTCCGTTACTCGGCGGCGACGGCGGTGCGGTCGACGTTCCGGCTGACGAGGTTGGCGAAGGCCTGGAAGAAGCCGGTGAAGAACTCCTTGGACGCCTCCACGATCTCGCCCTTGTCATCGACGGCGTTCTGGGCCGAGGCGATGTAGGCTTCAGGCTGGCCGAGCGTCGGCATGTTCAGGAAGGCCAGCATCTGGCGGAGGTGATGGTTGGCGCCAAATCCCGCAATGTTGCCGATCGACGTCGAGATCACGGCGGCGGGCTTGCCGCCCCACTTGCTCTGGCCCCAAGGGCGAGAACCCCAGTCGAGGGCGTTCTTGAGAGCCGACGGCACGGAGCGGTTGTGCTCCGGCGTGGCGAACAGGACGGCATCGGCGGCGCCGATCTTGTCACGGAAGGTCTTCACGGCGGCGTCGCCGGCTTCGGTGTCCTGGTTGAACAGCGGCAGGTTGCCGATTTCGACCGTTTCGAACTTCAGGTTGGAGGGGGCAAGCTTGATGGCGGCGTTCACCACCTTGCGGGTGAAGCTGTCCTTGCGCAGGCTGCCAACGATGATCGCGACTTTGTAGGGCATAATCGACTCCATTGAGTGTTTTTGTAATGGTGTCGGTTACGTATTGCGGCGCGCGCCGGATTTCAAGTGACAGGTTGGCGCGGGGTGCGTTTTTCACCAGGGGTTGCAGGCGTTGTCGCATCCTGCAACCGGTTCATGCTGGTCCAGGCCTGTTTCCAGGCCAGTGCGGAACTGGCGGGATCATCGTGCCGCACGTCGCCAGAAGGTTCGATACACGCCCAGAGTGTGAGCATTTTCATGGTGTGACTCCGTCCTGAGGCAGTTTCGGGGGCTGTCCCGGCCTTGGCGCGATACCGTCCGGGACGGCGACCACGCCAGCATCTGCGCCAAGGCCGTAACCCGGCACGGGCTAGGTGAACCCGCGCCGGATGTTGCAGCCGGTGATGTCAGCGGTAGTAGCTCGGGGTCCCGTCGAGCGTGGCGAAGCGGATGCTCCGCAGGGTTTCCTGCGTGGCCATGTCGCTCAGCATGTTTTCCATGCGGCCCATCAGGCGCACATTCGAGAGTTCGAGCGTTTCGTCGATCTCGGGTTCGTGGCGATTCTTCTTGAACAGGTTCTGCAACATTATCCTCTCCCAAACTTGCTGCGCCGTCCCACACCGGGTTTCGATGTGTGATTGCATTGGGCCGTATTTCGTTGCGTTAATCTACTGTTAACGCCGATTGCGGTTCAGAACCTGTTAACCGCGGCCCTTGAGTTTTCGGAAAGATTGGATCGAAACGAAGAATTAACCAGCCTTGGCGGGTGACTCGTCGAGATGCAGCACGCGGTTCATGCGGGCCACCATGGCGGCCTGGCAGGCGGCGGCGGCTTCGTTTGCACCGGCATTTTCTTTTTTCTTCAGCAGCTTCGCAAGAAACTTGGTCATGGTGTTCTCTCCCAGAATTGAACACGCACAAGTTGCCGCGATTTTCGCCGTAATTGGCTAAAATTCGCGATGAATCCGACGTTAAGAGATGTCAGAGTTTCCGAAGTGTTGAGGCGGGACCTTGTGCCCGGCATCGACGCCTTGCTGTCAGGGCGCTGGCCAGACCTTGCGGGCGATGGACTTGAACTGACTGATCCCCATGGAGCCTCGTTCGTTGCGCGCTTTTGAACCGGGCACGGTGAGGCGTGACCTGATGGCGCCGTAATCCGCCTCCCAGATTTCGATGGTATCGAGGTTGGAGCGGTCGAGCAGCACCAACACTGCAAAATCGAAAGCGGGTTCCAGTTTGATTTTCGGTACGCGGCCCACGTATTTCGATTTCGCATCGACGGCGCGGCCCTTGATCTGAATGAGCTCGGTCTTGCCGCCGTTCAACCGCCCGGCATCGGCGGAGGCCGCGCGCGCCGGAAAAAGGCTGAGGCCGAGGAGGCGGGCGGCCTCCTGTTCAGCTATTTCGCCGGAGATGCCCAGAGGCTTTCCCGTCAACTGATAATAGCGGCAGGCAATTTCCTTGGCCCGCGAAATAAGGGTCGCAACTTCGGTGCCGGAATGGTCCGTCACGACTCAGGCCGCCAGCAGGCCTTCGAACAGGGGGCGGCAGTCCTGCCGGCCGTGGATGGGGTCGATCATGTTTTCCGGGTGCGGCATCATGCCGATGACGTTGCCGGCCTCATTCGTGATTCCCGCGATGTCGTTCATGGCGCCGTTGGGGTTGGTACCCTCGGCGTAGCGGAAGACGACGCGGTTCTCGCCTTCGAGGCGGGCCAGCGTTTCGGTGTCGCAAATGTAGTTTCCTTCGCCGTGGGCGATGGGGCAGGTGACGACCTGGCCCCTGGCCATGCGGTTGGTGAACCAGGTCGCGTTGTTCTCGATCGTCAGCTTCACCTCGCGGCAGACGAAGTGGAGGCTGGCGTTGCGCACCAGAGCACCCGGCAGCAGGCCTGCCTCGGTGATGATCTGGAAGCCATTGCAGACGCCCAGAACCTTCAAGCCTTTCAGTGCCTTGGCCTTCACATCTGCCATGATGGGTGAACGCGCCGCGATGGCCCCGCAGCGGAGATAGTCACCGTAGGAAAAGCCGCCCGGCACGACCACCAGGTCCACCTCGGGAAGTGACGTTTCCGCATGCCACACGGCCACCGGTTTCACGCCCGTCGTGGCTTCGAGGGCGTGCATCATGTCGCGCTCGCGGTTGATGCCGGGGAAGACGATGACAGCGGATTTCATGGGGCAGGGAGTCCGTTTGCAGCGTGAGAAAGATGCTGGTGGCCTTAGCGCAATGCGGGTAGATTCACAAACAGGCTTGTTCATAAACGCAACGAATCTCCGGGGGCAGGGCAGGAGATCATGCATGGCCGGATCATCCCGCGTGCGGCGCTCGCTTCTTGCGCGACTGTGGTCGCTGCGCGGCCAACCGTTCACGCGTGCGCAGCGGATGGCGCTGGGGCTCATGACCTTGGGAATCCTGTTCGCGGTGGCGCTGCCGCTCCTGCTGGTGATGCGGCAATGGCAGGTCGAACGCTTCCTGCAGGTGGATGCCACGGTGACGGCGCTGGATCTTCCGCCGCCCGTTCAGTCAGAAGGCTGGGAAGTCAGCCGTGCGGGCCGCGTGACGCTCACCTATGTCGCCAGCGGCTTGCCGCAGACTGTGACGCTGGAGGCCAACCGCTTTGATCCCGAACGGCTGGTGCTGGGCAATACCGTGCCGCTGCACGTCGATCCCAATCACCTCGGGCAGGTGGAGACGGAGACGACGTGGCACACGTTCCTGGTGACGGTGATGCTCACGGTCGCGGCGGTGGGCGTCGCCGTTCTGGCGTGGCTGCTGTTCCGCTGGCTCACGCCAGAGGTGCAGCCGGACGAAGACGATGACGGTGAGGCCGAGGATGACGACGACATCTTCGAGCCGATGCCCGAACGCACCCGTTTCCGGCGCTGACGATCAGCCCAGTTCGATCGCGTAGTTTTCGATCACCGTGTTGGCGATGAGCTTTTCGCACATGGCCTTCACCTGCGCTTCTGCCTTGGCCTTGTCGGTCTCGGTGAGTTCGATCTCGAAATACTTGCCTTGCCGCACCTGGCCCACACCAGCGAACCCAAGGTGGCCGAGGGCCCCTTCGATGGCCTTGCCCTGCGGGTCCAGCACGCCGTTCTTCAGGGTGACTTTGATCTTGGCTTTCATGGTCAGTCGTTCTTCACAAGTTTCAGGCTGCGTTCGACGATCTCGCCCTGCTGGATGATGCCGAGGCGCTTGGCCACTTCCTG
>CALMLK010000031.1 GCA_937868035.1 uncultured Alphaproteobacteria bacterium | reverse complement strand
CGCCGCACTCGTCGACAATGCCTACCGCAGGCAGTCTTATGGCGGGCTCCTCGTTGCCCCCGCGTTTGCCGTGCTGTTCGTGATGAACATCTTCCCGCTGCTCTGGTCGCTCGGCCTCTCCTTCTTTGCCTACCAGTCCAACCAGCAGACGATCCGCTTCGTCGGCTTGCAGAACTACATCAAGGTCCTCACCAACGACCTCGCCGCGGCCGACAACTGGAAGGCCCTCATCAACACGGCGATGTTCGTGATCTTCACGGTCGCGGCCCAGATGGTCGTGGGCTTCCTGCTGGCGCTCTTGTTCTCGAAGCAATTCCCGCTCCGCCGCTACCTGTTGATCCTGGTGCTCACGCCCATGATGTTGTCGGTGGTGGCCTCCGGCGTCTTCTTCACCTACTACTACGACCCGACCTTCGGCATTCTCTCCTACATGATGAACAGCCTCACGGGGCAGCAGTTCATTCTGATGGACAACAAGGTGGGCGCGGTTGCAGGCATCGTCTTTGCCGATGCCTGGATGTGGTCGCCCTTCGTCATGCTTCTGGTGCTCGCCGGGCTCGTCTCCGTTCCGAAATATCTCTACGAGGCCGCCGCCATCGACCGGGTGTCCGGCTGGCGGCAGTTCTGGACCATCACATTCCCCTACATCCGCGGCCTGCTGATGCTGGCGCTTCTTTTCCGCACCATCGAGGCCTTCAAGCTCGCGGATCTTGTCATCCTGCTCACCAAGGGCGGCAATGACACGATGACGATTTCATACCATCTCATCCGCATCGCCAACGAACAGAACAAGACAAGCGAAGGCGCTGCAATTTCCTACGTCATGCTCTTCATGGTGATCGTGTTGACGAACCTCTACCTCTATCTGGCCAACCGCCGCAGCCAGGGAACCTGATCCATGTCTGGCGCAACATCCTTCCTCGAAAAAATCGGTTTGAAGAGCAGCGGCGGTGTCGATACCGCCAGTTGGGGGCGGACGCTCGTCGTGGCCGTCGTCAGCTTCATCTACTTCCTTCCGGTGCTGATGATCATCTTCACGGCGTTCAAGCCGCAGGACGCAGCCCTCTCCGTCCCGCCCACGCTGTCGCCCACGTCGCTCTTCGGGTTGATTCCCGACCAGTTCGTCTTCACGCCGACACTCGAGAATTTCGCCTCCGTGTTCTCGCGTGTCATGACGGCCGGCGGGCAACCTGAAAACACAGGCTTCGACCGCTTCTTCTTCAACTCCATCTTCATTTCGTCCGTGTCGGTCCTGCTGGCACTGGTGATTGGTACCCTCGCGTCCTACGGCTTCTCGCGCTACCCGCTGAAGGGGAACGACACGTATCTCTTCATCATCCTCACAACGCGCATGTTGCCGGCGATTGTCGTCATCATCCCGGTGATCCTGATGTTCCGCGTGGTGGGCCTGTCCGGTTCCTACATTGGCATCATCATGCTCTACACGGCCTTCAACCTGGCCTTCACGATCTGGATGATGAAAAGCTTCTTCGACGAACTTTCAACCGACGTGGAGGACGCAGCGCGGATTGATGGATCATCCGAGCCCAAGGTGTTCTTCAAGATCTGCCTGCCGCAGGTGGTTGCGGGCCTTGCCGCCACTTTCGTCTTCGGCCTCATTCTCACCTGGAACGAGTTCCTCTTCGCCCTGCTGCTGACCGGTGTCGATACACGCACTGTTCCAGTTGCGATGAACCAGGCCGTCTCGTCCGGTGGCCGCGGCACGGACTGGACGCTCCTCGCCTCCATCGAAACACTCTTCCTCATCCCTGTCTTCCTCGTGACGTTCTTCCTGCAGGGTCACCTGCTGCGCGGCGTCACCTTCGGAACCGTGAAGCGCTGACACATGTCGACAATTGAAATTCGCAAGGTCACCAAGAAGTTCGGCGAGTTCGTTGCCGTCAAGGACGCGGACCTCTCCGTGAAAGCAGGCGAAGTGGTCTGCCTTCTTGGGCCGTCCGGCTGCGGAAAGACAACAACGTTGCGCATGATTGCCGGACTGGAACGTGCCACGGCAGGCGAAGTGATCATCGCTGGCCAGCGGATGAACGACCTGCCGCCGGAAAAGCGCGACATCGCAATGGTGTTCCAATTCTACGCCCTTTATCCCGCGCTCACGGTGGGCGAGAACATCGCGATGCCGCTGCATTATGAAAAGATCTCGCCCGCCGAGATCAAGGCGCGTGTCGGCATGGTGGCGGACATCCTGCATCTCACCAGCGTGCTTGATCGCCTTCCCGGCCATATCTCGGAAGGCGAGAAGCAACGCGTGGCCGTCGCCCGCGCCATTGTGCGGGATCCTAACTGCTTCCTCTTCGACGAGCCCCTGTCCCGTCTCGATGTCGAACTGCGCCACTCCATGCGCGGGCAGATCAAAGGCGTGTTGTCCAATCTCTCCAAGGCAACCGTGATCGTGACCCATGACCAGTTGGAAGCGCTCACCATGGCGGATCGCATCGCCATCATGCGCGATGGCGTGATCGAGCAAGTGGGTACGCCCCACGAAGTCTTCGCCAAGCCGGCAAACGTCTTCGTCGCAAGTTTCATCGGCACACCGCAAATGAATCTCGTGGAAGTCGAAATGAAATCCGTGACGGATGGCAAGGCGGAGCTGACCTTCAATGATGCGCCGCTCTCCATCGCCGTCAACCCGGCCGTGGCAGGACTGAAGAGCGCCAAGGTCACGATCGGCATTCGCCCTCGTGCCTTTGCCCCGGTGGCCAAGGCGTCGAAATCGGCGATTACCGCCGTGGCGGAACTGATCGAGCCCATGGGTGCCGAAACCCTCATCCACGCCCGCACCAAGACCGGCAGCGACATCCGTGTGGTGGTGCCACGCGAAAAGCGCGTGAAGATGGGCGAGGTACTGCACCTGCAGCCCGATGCAGCGCAAACTCATGTCTTTGCGGAAGGCGGAAAGGCGGTGCGCGCATGAACAGCAACCCGGAACGCGGCATTCTCACGCCAAAATCGGCGCTTCGCCTTGAATACTTCATCATCGGTCTGGGGATCCTGGCGTTGCTCATGATCTTCCAACCCTTCTCGATCACCCTCTTCACATTTGGCAGCATGGTGGTGGTGGCGGCGGGTCTCATCAACAACCTGCTTCCGTTGGCCCAGCCCGGTGTGGCCAAGCGTTCGGTGGTCACCGTCGCCATGGTGGTCGCGATGACATTCTGCATCGTGCTGCTGATGTCGATCCTGTCCGCTTATCTCTATGGGGCCTTCTTCCTCAAGCCGCCGGATCCCAACACGACGGCTGGCAAGGTGCAGTTGAACGCAACGCCCTGGTACATGCACAGTTTCACCTGGGCCATTGCTGCAGTTGCCGTGGTCCTGGCGGGCCTGATTTCGCGGCGGTCTCGCAGCCGGGCGTGACCTGCCATGGCGGCTGATGTTTCCATCATCGGGCTCTACATTCTCGATATCCTGGGCCGCCCCGTCCGCCGCATCCCGGATCGGGGCGGCGTGGATTTCATCGAGGAAATCCGCCTGACAGTTGCGGGGACTGCTGGTGGCACGGTGGTCGACTGCGCCAAGCTGAGATTGGAGTGCTTGGCCGCCGGGGCTGTCGGTGACGACGAAAAAGCAGATTGGATGCTGATGCAGATGCAGAAACATGGCATCGACGTTTCAGCCATGCAGCGCATTTCAGGCGTTCCCACCTCCGCAACGATTCTGAACATCCGCCCCAACGGCGACAGGCCAGCCCTGCATGTGCGCGGTGCGCCAGATCATTTTGACGTGCGTCCAAAACAATATGATGTGGTTCTGGATGCCCCGATCATACACTTGGGTGGCACCGGCCTGCTCCGCACCCTCGACGGCGCTTCGAGCCTCGCCCTGCTGCGCGAGGCCAAGGCGAGAGGCAAGACCGTCACCTTCGATCTCATCGCGGCAAATACCGATACGGCCAAGATGGTGCTTCCGCTTCTGCCCTTCATCGATTTCTTCATGCCCTCCATCGAGGAGGCCCAAGCCATGTCCGGTTGGGACTCACCTGACGATTGCGCCCGGTATTATATCGACCACGGCGCCACGGCCTGCTGTTTCACGCTGGGCGGAGACGGGGCTTATTATGCCCATCGTGACGGCGCGCGTTTCACCATACCAGCCTATGAACTCGACGTGGTGGACACCACGGGCTGCGGCGATGCCTTTGATGCCGGCATGATTGCTGCCATCCACCACGGCATGGACGCCGAAACATCGGTGCGGTTTGCTCAAGCCGCCGCTGGCCTTGTGGCAACAGGACTCGGTTCTGACGCGGGCATCATTTCTTTCGAACACACGCTGCACTGCATGAAGACGTGGAAGGTGAGATCATGAGATTCAAAGGCCGTCGCGCCATCGTCACGGGAGGAATGTCGGGTATCGGCGAGGCTGTTGCCAAACGCCTGGCAGCAGAGGGCTGTGCCGTTGCCGTGTGGGACATGACCGGCGGCATCAAGACCGACATCTCCGATCCGGCGTCGGTGGATGCTGCAATCGCGGCAACACTGAAGCAGATCGGGGGCATTGATATCCTCGTCAACAGCGCGGGCATCACAGGCCCTACGGTGCCGGTGGATGGTTTTCCCATTGATGGCTGGATCAAGACCATGGCGGTCAACGTCAACGGGACGTTCTTCACCAACCGCGCTGTTCTCCCGCACATGATCGCGCAGAACTATGGCCGCATCGTCAACATCGCATCGATTGCAGGCAAGGAAGGCAATCCCAATGCGTCGGCCTATTCGGCGTCCAAGGCCGCCGTCATCGGCTTTACCAAGTCGCTGGCCAAGGAAACCGCAAAGTACAACATC
>CALMLK010000030.1 GCA_937868035.1 uncultured Alphaproteobacteria bacterium | reverse complement strand
GCCCGCCCGGCCCGCCGGCACCAGCGCCTCAGCCTTCGCCCGGATCAGCGGTTTCGATTCCGGCAAGGGGGTATCGATCGCGTAATAACGCGACACCACGCGCTCGACATTTCCATCGACCGCCGCATGGCGGGCGTCAAAGGCAATCGCTGCAATGGCAGCAGCCGTGTAGGGCCCGATCCCCGGCAACGCCAGCAACGCATCATGGTCAGCGGGAAACTGCCCCCCGTGATCCCGCACCACGGCCTGCGCACAGGCATGGAGGTTCCGCGCCCGCGCGTAATAGCCAAGCCCCGCCCAGGCCCGCAGAATATCATCAAGATCAGCCGCCGCGAGCGCCGCCACCGTCGGCCACTGCGCCACGAATTTGCGGAAGTAGGCCTGCACCGCCGCAACCGTGGTTTGCTGCAACATGATCTCTGACAGCCAGACGAAATAGGGGTCTTGCCGCATCCCGCTGCCGTGGCCCTTCACCCGCCATGGCAAGTCGCGGCCATGGGCGTCATACCAGGCCAGCAGCCGTGCCGCCTGATCTCCCGCCATTTTCAGCCCCTCTTCCGCCATGGTTTGCGCTATGATTCCGCTCCAGAAAGACGGCACTCTCGCACAATGGAAACCCTCGACAAGCATTTCCGCGCCCTCACCAAAGCCGTGTTTGAAAAGCACGGCTTCCAGAGCGCTGACCTGTTGAGCCACTGGTCCGACATCGTCGGCACGGACACGGCAGCACTCGCCGTCCCCGAGCGCATCTCCTGGAGCCGTCCCACGAACAAGGGCGAGACCCCGAGCGGCACGCTGACGCTCAAGTCGGCACCTGGCCGCGCCCTCGATGTACAGTACAAGGCCGATCTCATCCGTGAGCGGATCAACGCCTATCTCGGTCACGCCGCCATCGCCCGGATCAAGGTGCTGCCGGGGGCGGCGGCTTTTGCGCCAGCACCAAAGCCCACCGCCGCAACGGCCCCGGCGGAGCCTGCGCCACCCGCCATCGCCGCCCTCGAAGACGACGCGCTGAAGCAGGCTTTGAGTCGCTTAAGCGCTGGAATTCGCAGCGAAAAACCACGTTCTCCACAGGGGCAATAGGGCCATGGCCTCAGCCCGCAACATCAGTTAGGACAGTCTCATGACACAGATCTCCCGCCGTCTTCTCCTGGGCAGCGTCGCCGCCGCCGCCCTGCTCCCCGCCACGGCCATGGCGCAGGATGCACCCGACCTCCCCAAGCTCGGAGAGCCGCCGGCCCATGGCGAAATCGCCGAAGGCGCCGCCGATGCCAAGGTCACCATCATTGAGTATGCCTCGGCCAGCTGCCCCCATTGCGCAGCCTTCTTCACGGACGTCTATCCGGCCCTGAAGAAGGACTACATCGACACCGGCAAGGTGCGCTTCATCTTCCGCGAATTCCCGCACAATGACGCGGGCCTCGGCGGTTTCATGGTGGCCCGCTGTGCGGCCCCCGACAAATACATGAACGTGGTGGGCGTGCTCTTCAAGACGCAGGCCACCTGGATGCCGAACCCGCTCGAAGGCCTCAAGGCCATCGCCCAGCAGGCGGGCCTCACCGAGCAGGCCTTCAACGACTGCATCAAGAATGTCGATGTCGCCAAGAAGATCCTGGATGAACGCAAACGCGCCGAGAGCTTTGGCGTTACCGGCATTCCCACGATTTTCATCAAGGGTGCCAGCGAACCGGCGTTCAAGCGCTTCGAAGGCGACCACACCATTGAGGCCTTGAAGGCCGTGATCGACCCGCTGCTCGGCTGAGCAGTGGCGTTCGAGCGTTAAGGGGAACGGGGCAATCATGAAGTTCACGCGGCTGAGGCTCACAGGCTTCAAGTCATTCGTGGAACCGACCGAACTGGTGATCGAGCCGGGCTTGACCGGCATCGTTGGCCCGAACGGCTGCGGTAAATCCAACCTGCTGGAAGCGCTCCGCTGGGCCATGGGTGAAAACTCATACAAGTCCATGCGCGCCTCCGGCATGGAGGACGTGATCTTCTCCGGCACCACCCAGCGCCCGGCGCGCAACATGGCGGAAGTGCTGATCACGCTTACCAACGATGATCGCACCGCGCCCCCCGCTTTCAACGATTCCGAACTGCTGGAGGTGAGCCGCGCCATCGTCCGTGACGATGGCTCGACCTATCGCGTCAACGGCCGCGAAGTGCGCGCCCGCGACGTGCAGTTGCTCTTTGCCGATGCCTCCACGGGTTCGCGGTCCCCCGCCCTCGTGCGTCAGGGGCAGATCGCCGAGATCATCAACGCCAAGCCGCAGGCCCGCCGCCTCATCCTGGAAGAAGCCGCCGGCATCACCGGTCTTCACACCCGCCGCCACGAAGCGGAACTGAAGCTGAAGGCCGCCGAACAGAACCTCGCCCGTCTCGACGACGTGACGGCGCAGTTGGAAAGCCAATTGAACAGCTTGAAGCGCCAGGCGCGGCAGGCCCAGAAATACAAGCAGGTCTCCGGCGAAATCCGCAAACTCGAAGCAGCAGGATTGTTCGTGGCCTGGCGCGATGCCTCGGCCGAAGTCACCCGTGACACGGGCCTCCTCGAAGAGGCAACGCGCCTCCTCGCCGAGCATACCCGCACCGCCTCCGAACGCCTGCGCGCCCGTGACGAGATGGGCGACACACTGCCGGGCTTGCGCGAACAGGAAACGATCCGCGCCGCCGTGCTGCAACGGCTGACGCTGGAACGCGCCACGCTTGATGACGAAGAAAAGCGCGTTGAAGGCCGCATCCACGATCTGAAGCAGCGCCAGTCGCAAACCCGCGCCGACGTGACCCGTGAGGAGGGCCTGCTCGCCGACACCGATGGCGTGATCGAACGTCTTGGCGGTGAAGCGCAGGAATTGGAAGCCACCTTCGGCGCCGATGCCGACCGCCGCGCCGAAGCTGCCGCCGCCATGCAGGCCGCCGCCGATGCGCTGGCCCGCGCCCAGGAAGCCGCCGACGAGGCAGGCCGCAAGCTCGCTGACCTGTCCGCCCGCCGCGGCGCCATGGAACGCGCCATCGCCGACCAGCAGAACCGCCTCTCCCGTCTCGACAGCGAAATGCAGTCGATTGCGGGCCGCAAGGCCAACCTCATCGCGCAGTTGGGCGACGTGGGTGATGGTGCGGCCCTGGCCGCCGCCGTCGAGGCCGCAGTCGCCGCCGCCGCTGACGCCGAGACGGACGCAGGTCAGGCGGAAGCGAGCCTCCGCAGCGCCCGCGCAACGGAAGGCGAAAAGCGCAGCGCCCACGACGAAGCGCGCCGCCGGTCCGACCGCCTCGCCACGGAAGTCCGTACACTGACGAATTTCCTCAAGAACGACGGCAATGGCCTCTGGCCCGCCGTGGTCGATGCTCTCAACGTCGAGCCGGGTTACGAAACCGCCCTGGCTGCCGCCTTGGGCGACGACATCGAAGCGTCATCTGACGAAGGCGCGCCGGTGCACTGGCGCACCCTGCAACAGCTGGGCGACATTCCCCCGCTGCCGGGCGATGCAACACCACTCTCCCGCCATGTCGAGGCTCCACCCGCCCTGTGGCGCGCGCTGTCCCATGTGGGCGTCGTTTCCCGCAGTGTCGGCGCCGCCGTTCAGCCGCAGTTGAAGCCCGGTCAGCGCCTCGTCTCGCGCGAAGGCGACGTCTGGCGCTGGGATGGTTTTGTGGCCGCCGCCGAAGCGCCCAGCGCTGCCGCCAAGCGCCTCGCTGAGCGCAATCGCCTCGTCTCGCTGGAAGCCGAGATGAAGGAGGCGCAAGCCGCCGCCGACGCCGCCCGCACTGAACACGAATCCTCGCGCGCCGATGTCGAAACCGGCGTGAAATCCGAGCGCGACCGCCGCGAAGCCTGGCGCGCCGCCACCTCCGCGCTGGATGTCGCTCGCCGCGCCTTGCAGACCCACGAACGCCGCCTTGCCGAGCAGACTGCGCAGACCAGCGCGCTCGACGAAGCCCACCGCCGCACCGAAGGCCAGCGCGCCGAAGTGCTGGCGGGATTGGAGACGGCACAAGGCGAATTCACCGCGCTGCCCGCCCTCGATGGCTTGCAGGCCGAAGCCGGGTCCTTGCGCGATACGCTGAACCGCGAACGCACCACCTATGGCGAGGCCCGCGCCCGCCACGACGGCCTCGAACGCGAAGCCCGTATGCGCACCGACCGTCTCAAGGCGATCGCGCAGGAAACCGAGCAGTGGCGCGCCCGCGCCGCCAAGGCCCGCGAGCAGGTGGAAACGCTCTCCACCCGCCTCACCGAGACGGAATCCGCATTGGCCGAAATGGCGGCAATGCCGCAGCAACTGGCCGACCGCCGCTTCAAGCTGATGAACATGCTGGGCGAGGCCGAGCGCGACCGCAAGTCCGCCGCCGACGCTCTGCAAGAAGCGGAAAACGCCGTGCGCGAGGCCGACAAGGCCCTCCGCGAGGCGCAGGAACAGGCCGCAACGTCGCGCGAGGACCACGCCCGTCTGGGGGCGCGCCTCGAAGCCTCGAAGCAGCGTCAGGACCATTGCCAGTCCCGCATCGCCGAAACCCTCAACGTCCCGCCGGATGAAGTGCTTGCCGCTTCCGGTGTCGATGCCGAAAAGCTGCCGCCGGCGGAAGAAATCGAGCGCAAGCTCCTCTCGCTCCGCGATGACCGCGAGCGCCTGGGTGCCGTCAACCTCCGCGCCGATGAGGAAGCAACCGCCGTCGCCGAGCAACTCGACAAGATGAAGACCGAGAAGGACGAACTTGTCCAGGCCATCAGCAAGCTGCGTGGCGCCATCGGTTCGCTGAACAAGGAAGGCCGCCAGCGCCTGCTGGACTCCTTCGGCACGGTCAACAGCAAGTTCACCGAACTCTTCACCACCCTCTTCGGCGGCGGCGAGGCGGAACTGCAGCTGGTGGAATCCGATGATCCGCTGGAGGCAGGTCTCGAAATCCTCGCCAAGCCGCCGGGCAAGAAGCCCACCACCCTTTCACTCCTCTCGGGCGGCGAACAGACGCTGACCGCCATGGCGCTGATCTTCGCGGTATTCCTGACGAACCCCTCGCCCATCTGCGTGCTCGACGAAGTGGACGCACCGCTCGACGATCACAATGTGGAGCGCTTCTGCAACCTGCTCAACGCCATGCTGCAGCGGACCGAGACACGCTTCCTCATCATCACCCACCACCCGCTCACCATGGCCCGCATGAACCGCCTGTTCGGCGTCACCATGATGGAACGCGGCGTCTCGCAACTGGTGTCGGTGAACCTGGAAGAAGCAACGGAACTGGTGGCGGAAGCGGGCTAGGACCAGGTCGCCGCGGCATTGCGGGCCATGGACGGCGCACCTGCCTTCTGGCAATCAAGGCGTGTGCGGGGTCTTAGGTAAAGTTGAACGTCCATCATGCTCACCCCCGTCGCCAAACCCATCAAGCGCTCGGCGCTTCGCCTTGCCGTGGGTCGCCTCTACTATGTGAACAAGCGCCGCCTCTCCTGGTACGTCACCTCCACCCGCTATGCCAGCGCGCGTCAAACCGAGCATCTGCCCCACATGCACATGCAGCACGGCACGCCGATGCTGCGCGAACTGTCCGGCGTGGACATGACGTTGCAGCGAAACAAGATGGCGAGCCTCGGCATTGCCGCCGCCTGCATTGACGGACTGATCCTCAAGCCTGGCGAAACCTTTTCCTTCTGGCGGATGGTGGGCAAACCCACGGCGCGGCGCGGCTTCAAGATGGGCTTCGTGCTCAAGAACGGCACGCTGGCGCAGGACATCGGCGGCGGCCTCTGCCAGATGACCAACCTCATCTACTGGATGACCATCCACACCGACCTGGAGATTGCCGAGCGCTGGCGGCACGGCTTCGATGTCTTTCCTGATGCGGGCCGCACCCAGCCCTTCGCCTCGGGCGCAACCTGCGCCTACAACTACATCGACCTGCAAATCCGAAATCCCACGGATGATACCTACCAGCTCAACCTCTGGACAAAGAATGACTGGCTGCGCGGTGCCTGGCGTTGCTCGGCACCCCAGCATCATCGCTTCGAGGTTTTCGAGAAGAACCACGAAATCCGCCCCGAATGGTGGGGCGGCTATACCCGGCACAACGAACTGTGGCGGAGGAAACGCGATGCCGTGACGGCGGAGGGGCTTGGCGAGGAATTCATCACGGCCAACCACGCCATCATGATGTATGAGCCACTTCTCCCCCGCCCGGAAGGTCAGCCCGCATGAACGTTGTCTTCGATCTCGGCATGGTTCTCATCGAGTGGGATCCGCGCCATCTCTACCGCAAGGTCTTCGATGACCCGGACAAGATGGAATGGTTTCTCGCCGAAGTCTGTCACGGCGCGTGGAATGTGGAGCAGGACCGTGGCCGCGCCTGGGAGGCAGCGATTGCTGACGCCATCACCCGCCACCCGGCATGGGAAAAGGAAATCCGCCTGTTCCGTGAACGCTGGATGGAGATGGTGCCGGGCGCGATTGATGGCTCGGTGCAAATCCTGGAAGAGCTGCACCGCAATGGCACGCCGCTCTTCGCCATCACCAACTGGAATGGCGAAACCTTCCGGGAGACGCGCGCACGTTTCGCGTTCCTCACCCTCTTCCGCGACATCGTGGTGTCCGGCGACGAGCGCATCATCAAGCCCGACCCCGCCATCTTTGCCATGCTGTGCGAACGCAATCACCTGGTCGCGTCCGAGTGCCTGTTCATCGATGACAGCATGAAGAATGTTCATGGCGCGGAAGCCGCCGGCTGGCAGTCGCTGCATTTCACCACGCCTGAGAAATTGCGCAGCGACCTCAGGGCGCACGGCATTCTCTAGAACGCCCGGGCCGCCGAGCGTGAAAACGCCACCAATACGGCCGTTTCGAAGACAAAGTCGCAATCATAAATTGTTGTGAAGTATTTCACTTCTTCGCAAACACTACAAATGTAATGTTGCGAATGAAAATGTCTCAATTGAACAATTGCTTACAAGACTTATATCTCTACGAAGAATTGTCGAGTCGATCATAGATTCTTACGACTTCTGCTTGCGTTGGATGCAGGCCACTTCAATTTGTCACAT
>CALMLK010000029.1 GCA_937868035.1 uncultured Alphaproteobacteria bacterium | reverse complement strand
CCACTTGGCTGGAATGACGGTCATACCGGGGTTTTGCCCCTTTGCTTCAAAAACACGCCCGTCACCACAAGCAGCGCCGCGGCAAGGCCGAACCAGGTGATGGCGTAGCCGAGGTGGTTGTTGCGGAGGTCGGATTTGGGGGGATCGACGCGCAGGCCTTCCGTGGCCGGGGTCGCCGGCAGGAGTTGGAGGACAAGCGCCGTTGCGGGCGGGCGACCGAGGGCCGCGGCTTGCATGGCCGGGACATCCCACCAATACCATTGGTTCGCTGCGGGATTGTTGTCAGCATCGAAGGCGGCGCGCGCGCCGTGCCGCCGCAGGATGCCCGAAAGCTGCACCGGTCCGACAACGGCGGGCACCTCCTGGGCATCTCCCGCCACGCCGCGCGCCACCAGCAGACTTTGACCATCGGTGGAGGTGAAGCCCTGCACGATCATCCAGCCTGCGCCACCGGGGGCGGCGGTCAGCAGGCGCAATGATTTCTCTCCGAATGTGCCTGCAACCGCAACCTTGGTGAAATCGGGATCGGGCCGCGCCAGTGCCTCTGCAAGGCTGACAGGTTCAGCCGCCAGCGCCTGGTCGATGGCCGCAATCAGCCTTTCTTTCCACGCCAGTCGCTGCACCTGCCAGAGGCCGAGCGACAGCAGGATGGCGAGGCCGACGCCCGCCGCCAGCAGCACGGGCCAGGCGCGCGGGCGGGCCGCGGTCATCGGTCGATCTGTCCTTCGTGGGCGTTGGTCTTCCATTGCTGGGCCAGCAGCATGCCCTTCACGGGGCGCAGCATCAGCGCGGGCAAGATGATCAGCACCGGAATGGCGATCAGCACATGCACCCACCAGGCGGGGTGGTATGCCACCTCGATGCCGAGGATCGAGCCCACGCCCACGACGCAGGCAAAGAGCATGACGAACCAGGCGGCGCCGTCGCCGGCGTCGGCAAAGGAGAAGTCCAGCCCGCAGGAGGTGCAGGACTTGGCGACCTTGAGATAGCCGGTGAAGAACCTGCCACGGCCGCAGCGCGGGCAGGTGCCGGCGAGGCCTGATTTCACGGGGGAGATGTCGGGGTAATAATTTTCGGTCATGCGCGCTTTCCAAACGAAAAATGGCCGGGAGACCCGGCCATTTCAAGGTATTTGCCCTGCGGCTTATTCGGCGGGGATGACCGCGCCGATCGAGCCCCAGATGTAGATGCAGGCGAAGAGGAACAGCCAGACCACGTCGACGAAGTGCCAGTACCACGCGGCAGCTTCGAAGCCGAAGTGCTGCTGGGGCGTGAAGTGGCCCTTGAGCGCGCGGAACAGGCAGACGATGAGGAAGATCGTGCCGACGATCACGTGGAAGCCATGGAAGCCCGTGGCCATGAAGAAGGTCGAGCCATAGATGTTGCCACCATTGGCGCGGCTGAAGGCGAAGGCGGCGTGGCCGTATTCGTAGGCCTGCACGCAGGTGAAGAGGAGACCCAGCACGATCGTGAGGATGAGGCCGTTGATCAGGCCCTTGCGGTCGTTCTGCAGGAGGGCGTGGTGGGCCCAGGTCACCGTCGTGCCCGAGGTGAGCAGGATCAGCGTGTTGATGAGCGGCAGGTGCCACGGATCGAAGATCTTGGTGGCTTCGCCGCCGACAGGTGCGGGCGGCCAGACGCCGCCGGTTGCCGCCACGCGGGCCGCCTGATGGGCTTCGCCCGCGAACAGGCTGGCATCGAAGTAGGCCCAGAACCAGGCCACGAAGAACATCACTTCCGAGGCGATGAACAGCAACATGCCGTAGCGCAGGTGAAGCGACACAACGGGCGTATGGTCGCCCTTGTGGGCTTCGATGATGATGTCGCGCCACCACATGAACATGGTGTAGAGCACCAGCGCCAGGCCGATGAGGGCGACGATGGGTGTGCTGCCGTGCATCCAGACAATGGCGCCGATGGCGAGGATCAGCGCCGACATGGATCCCACGAAGGGCCACGGCGACGGATCGACGAGATGATAGTCATGGTTCTTGGCATGGGCGTCGGCCATGGGTCGCTCCTTAATTGGTCGAAAGGGCCGCCTGGTCATTGGCGGTCTTCTTGGTTGGATAGAAGGTGTAGGACAGGGTGATCTCGCGGATGTTGCGGGCGTCGGCGTCCTTCAGCATCGCGGGATCAACGAAAAACTGCACGGGCATCTCGGCGCGGGCGCCAGCCTTGAGGGTCTGCTCGGTGAAGCAGAAGCATTCGATCTTGTTGAAGTAGGCGCCAGCTTCGGGGGGCGTCACGTTGAAGATGGCGGTGCCCGTGATTTCAGCCGCGGTGGTGTTGACGGCCACATATTTCGCAAGCACCGGTTCGCCGAGGCGGACCTTGAGGGTGCCTTGGGCGGGATGGAAGGTCCAGCCCATGTCCTTTTCCACGTTGGCATCGAAGCGCACGGATACGGTTGCATCGGCCGCCTGAGGAGCGGCGCTGGCCCGTTGCGTCGTTCCATTGAAGCCCGTTGCTTCGCAGAACAGGCGATAGAGGGGGACGGATGCGAAGGCGAGGCCGAGCATGGCCGCGGCCACGCCGGCGGCGATGCCGGCGACGCGCTTGTTGCGACGGCTCATGTCAGGCGCCGTGCTCAAGATGCGCCTCCCGGCATGTTGCCGCCCAAACGCACCAGCGTGCTGAAGAAGAAGATGGCAATGAGCGCCAGCAGCGCCAGCGCCATCACGATGGAGCGGCGGCGGCGGCGGGCCAT
>CALMLK010000028.1 GCA_937868035.1 uncultured Alphaproteobacteria bacterium | reverse complement strand
TCGTGACGCAGCTTAATGGGCTCGGCGCGCATCTGGTTGCGCAGCTTGGCATCCAGGTTGGACAGCGGCTCGTCCATCAGGAAGACCGAAGGACGGCGCACGATGGCGCGGCCGATGGCGACGCGCGGGCGCTGCCCGCCGGAGAGCGCCTTGGGCAGGCGCGTGAGATAGGGCGTGAGTTGCAGCATGTCCGCCACCTTGCCCACCCGTGCCTTGATTTCATCGCGTGCGACGCCCTGGTTTTCCAGCGCGAAGGAGATGTTCTCGTAGACGCTCATGTGCGGATAGAGCGCGTAGGACTGGAACACCATGGCGATGCCGCGTTTCGATGGCGGCACCTCGTTCACGACGGCATGGTCGATTTCGAGGGTTCCCGATGAAATGGATTCGAGTCCGCAGATCGAGCGCAGCAACGTGGACTTGCCACAGCCCGACGGGCCGACGAAGACGATGAACTCGCCCGAGTTGATGGCAAGGTTCACATCCTTGAGGATGTGCACGTCGCCGTAGGACTTGTTGAGGTTCGTGAGCTTGATGTCGGCCATGTCAGCCTCCCTTCACAGAGCCGGCCAGCAGGCCGCGGACGAAGTAGCGTTGCAGCGAGAAGAACACGAGCAGCGGCACGATGATGGTGATGAAGGCCGAGGCCGTGAGGATTTCCCAATTGCCGCCGCGCGAGCCCAGCAGCGAATTGAGCTGGTAGGTGAGCACCGTCTTGTCGGGCTCGGTGCCGAGGAAGACGATGGCCACCAGCAGGTCGTTCCACACCCAGAGGAACTGGAAGATGGCGAAGGATGCGAGCGCCGGGAACGACAGGGGCAGGATGATGCGGCGGAAAATCTTGAAGTCGTTGGCGCCATCCACCTGCGCGGATTCGATCAGGTCGCGCGGCAGGCCGGCGATGTAGCTGCGCAGGAGATAGATGGCGAAGGGAAGGCCGAAGCCCGTGTGGGCGAGCCAGATGCCAAGGTAGGTCTTCGAGAGGAATCCGGAGGCATTGTAGAGCTTGAGGAGCGGGATGAGCGACATCTGCAGCGGCACCACGAGCAGGCCCACCACAACGGAAATCATGAAGCCCCGCCCCGGGATCTTCATCCACGCCAGGGCATAGGCGGCGAAGGCGGCGATGAGGATGGGGATGATGGTTGCGGGGATCGTGACCGTGAGGGAATTGACGAAGGAGCGCCCGATGCCCTGCGAGAAGAGCACGTTGGAATAGTTCTCCGTGGTAAAGCGCGGCGGCACGGAGGTCATGTAGAAGACCCGCTGTCCCCGGCCGTCCTCGAACTTCGCCGGCGATGCGTAAGCGTAGGCGCCATCACTGTTGACGGTGAGGGTGCGGCCATCGTCGTAGGCGGCGGTCGTGCCCGCGGCAAATTCATCGGGCCTGGCGACTTTCGTTCCGAAGGCGGTGACGGTGCCGCTTCCCGTTTCGCTGCCATCGAACAGGTTGCCGGTGATGACGAACTTGCCGCCCTGCTCCACCTGGGCTGTGGCCTCCTTGGTGCGGGTCTGGGCAGAGCGCACGGTGGTGGTGAGCGCCGTCCACCAGCCTGATGTTGCGATCAGGTTCTTGTCGCGCAGTGACGAGACCAGAAGGCCCGCAGTCGGAAACGTCCACAGGGCGACGATCACCAGCACCGCGAAATGCAGCGCGAAGCGGGAGGGTTCAAGGCGCATGCGTTGCAGCATCTCAGTGTCCTCCCTTCTGCTCAGCATTGGCCTGGCGGATGTTCCAGATCATGATGGGCAGGACCGCGACCATGATGATGATGGCGATGGCGGCGCCCCGGCCGAAATCGCCGCCGCCGCGGAACATCCAGTCGAACATGAGGTTGGCCAGCACCTGGGTGTCCCACTGGCCATTGGTCATGGTGAGCACGATGTCAAAGACCTTGAGCACCAGAACGGTGATCGTGGTCCACACCACGATGATCGTCGGCATGATCTGCGGCACCATGATGCGCCAGAAAATCTTGAAAGGTCCGGCACCATCGATCAGCGCGGCTTCGAGAGTATCCTCGGGCACACCGCGCAGCGCTGCCCCCAGAATCACCGTGGCGAAGCCTGTCTGGATCCAGATGAGGATCACCATGAGGAAGAAGTTGTTCCAGAAGGGCATGGAGATCCACACCTGTGGCGCGCCTCCAAACCAGGCGACAATGGCGTTGAGAATGCCGATCTGCTCCTGGCCTTCGCCGCGGTAGTCATAGACGAACTTCCAGATCACCGAGGCACCGACAAAGGAGATCGCCATGGGAAGGAAGATAAAGCTCTTGGCGACGGGTCCCCAGAGGATGCGGTCGGTGAGCACCGCGATGGCGACGCCCAAGAAGGTGCAGGCGGCGGGTACCACCAGAAGCCAGAGGAAGTTGTTGAAGATCGACGTGCGGAAGCCCGTGTCGTTCATGGCCCAGCGGTAATTGTCCAGCCCTACGAAACCATCGCCTGCCTTGTCGTGGAAGGAGAGCCAGAGCGTCTGGAAAA
>CALMLK010000027.1 GCA_937868035.1 uncultured Alphaproteobacteria bacterium | reverse complement strand
GGCATTCCGACTGGCCAATTTTCCTGCACGCGCAGAAGGTCCAAGCCAACCCGCCGGCGGTCATCCTTGGCAAGCGAACGAAACCAATCAGCCACCGGGTCGTTGCCATTGGGTGTCTTGTAAAACGAAACAGGCAACATCGAACTCAAAGTTCCCCCGAACACATTTCATGTATCATATATGGGACATCGAGTTCAAGAAAATTCAATGAAGTGGTTTGGACCGCTGGCGATTTCAAACCGCGGATTTGCCATTTCCCAAGTCAATCGCCTAACACTCTGTGCACCACAGGCGGTTCGGGGGATTCGTGATGTTGAAGTGGTTGCTGGTGTTCATTCCGGTCACGGCCGCCATGGAGTATTGGCTCCATGCGGGCGATACGTGGCTGTTCGTCGTTGCGGCGCTGTCGATCATTCCGGTGGCGGCGCTGATGGGCGAGGCGACGGAGAACCTTGCGGTGCGCACCGGCCCCACGGGCGGCGGGTTGCTGAACGCGACCTTCGGCAATGCCACGGAACTGATCATTGCCTTCTTCGCACTGCGGGCGGGCAAGGTGGAGGTGGTCAAGGCTTCCATCACGGGCTCCATGATCGCCAACCTCCTGCTGGTGCTGGGCCTTGCGCTGTTCCTTGGCGGGCTTCGCCACAAGATGCAGATCTTCAACAAGAACGCCGCGGGTTCGCTCGCCAGCCTGCTGCTGATCGTGATGATCGCCTTCATGGTGCCGGCCATCTTCGACGTCAGCGAGCGCGTGGCGGGCGTGTCTCCGGCGCAGGCCCTGATCAGCGACGAGAATTTTTCACTGGCCGCGAGCTTCGTGCTGATCGGTCTCTACGCCTGCAACATCATCTTCAGCCTGTTCACGCACCGCGACCTGCTGTCGGGCAGCGACGACGAGCATGAGGGGGAGGTGTGGCCGGTGGGCCGGGGCATCGCCACGCTGGCGGTGGCGACGCTGGCCGTGGCCTGGCTTTCGGAAGTCCTGGTGGGGGCGCTCGAAGGTTTCAGCGCGCAGCTTGGCCTGTCGGAAGTCTTCGCGGGCCTCATCATCATTCCGATCATCGGCAATGCGGCGGAACATGCAGCGAGCGTCTTTGCCATCAAGAACAAGCTCGACCTGGCGATCCAGATCGCCCTTGGCGCCACGATCCAGATCGCGCTGCTGGTTGCGCCGGTGCTGGTGATTGCGTCCTATCTGCTGGGCAATCCCATGGACCTCGTGGTGCACCGGCCGCTGGAACTGGTGGCCCTGATCGGCGCCACGCTGATCACCGCCAGCGTCACGCGCGATGGTGAAACCAACTGGCTGGAAGGCGCCATGCTGCTGGGCGTCTACCTGCTGCTGGCGCTGGCTTTCTACTTCCTGCCGTAACGCTACTTCCCGCCCATGATCTCGCGGGCGGCGCGTTCGATGATGTCACGGACGCGCTGCTGTTCATCCGCACCTGCACTGGCGCGTGACATGATGGCGGCGCGCAAGGTTTGGATGGCATGCATGATGACGGGAGAGGGCGGGCCGCCGCCGCCGCCTTCGGCCATGATGTCGATCCGCGTCATCAGCGCCTTCACCGCCTCTGCGTGTTCCTCAAGATGGCTGAGGCCCTTGGCTGTCGCGGCGTAGGATTTCTTGGCGCCGCCGTCAGCGGTTGCGGCAATGAGATCCTGCTCTTCCAGCAGCGTGAGGGTGGGATACACGGTGCCGGCGCTCGGCGCGTAGCTGCCATTGAAGCGCGCCTCGATGGTGCGGATGAGATCATAGCCGTGCGAGGGCTTGTCGGCGATGAGGGCGAGCAGCAGCAGGCGGAGGTCGCCCTGGCCGAAGAGGCGCGGGCTGCGCGGGCCACCGCCCGGTCCGCCAAAGCCGAAGCCACGGGCCCAGGGCGGTGACCACCCGCCCGCTTCACGGTGGCGGGCCCAGCCCCAGCGGGGTCCGCAGCCTGTCTTGCCCTTGTCCTTCATCGTCGTCCTGAATGCCGTTGGCCCTGCGCCGCTGTGGCAGCGCAGGGTAGCTGTTTCGGTGAGAGGCCTCAATCTCCGATGCCGTCAGTTCTGTGTCGGCGCCTCGGGGGCAGGGGGTTCGCCGACAGGGCCTTGCGTGGCGCGGAAGCTGTCATAGGCTTCCTGGTCGCGCTTGCGGCGCTGCTCCTGGCGGAAGCTGCGGAAGGCGTCGCGTTCGGCGCGCAGGTTCTGCATCACGTCGGCCTGGTGCTCGTCAAAGGCGGCGTTGCCGGTCCAGCGGCCGCGGCCGCGTCCGCAATGGCGGTGATAGCCGGGAGAGGCGAAGCCCGGTCCAGCGGCATAGGCCGGATCCCAGCCAGAGGCCCGGCGGCTTTTCCAGACGAAGTAGACGAGCGCTGCCACGCCCAGCGGCGGGAAGATGGCGAAGCCCGCCACCACGGCGGCAACCTTCATGGGATTGATGCCGGGGGCCTTTGCCCAGGCGAAGTAATCGCGGTCATTCCAGCCGTGGCGGCGATCTTCCCACGAGTTGCGGGGGTTGGCGGTGGAGTCGGTATCGGTCGTCATTTGCAGGGGTCCTTTCATGTTACGACAGTGCGTAAGATATATCTTAAGATAGTGCTTTCAAGGGGCGCCCCCGAAATTGTTTTCGCCTCCGGTAAGACGGCATTCTCCTGCGGGTTCGGTGTGAGCCTGGGCGCGCGTGCGGAAAGCGATTTCAGCACTGGCCACGTCCTCGCGTATTCTGGTGGCTCGGTCTCCTAAACCGCTTGGGTTGCAGGCTTTTTTCTGGTCCCCTCGGGGGCGGGCGACCACAGAACCGCCGCATTCCAGTCATTTGATTTTTCGCTCTCCGTCAGGGATGGACGGGGCGGGCGGTGCGTTAACCTTCTCTTAATCTTTCGCTACCGCCTGAACCTCGCTCATCCCATAATCGACCGACGACGGCGAACGTGTGTTGAGTTGCAGGGCCCGGACATTGTGGTGGGGTCAAGCACCTTGTCTTGGGACGGCCCTTGCGAGGTAAGTCATATGAGTCAGCCAGATGTGTTGTCGTTTCCATCCCGCGGTTCCAAGAAGGCGAAAGGCCAGAGCGGCCTTCGTGTAAAGGAAGCTCTCCGCGATACTCTCACCATCACGCGCGGCGGCGAAGCTGTGCTCACGCAATTGCGTGAGTTGCTCATCGGCCCGCACCAACGTCTTTCCGAAGCGCGCTTTGAGGAACTGCTCGACATTCTCGACGAGCAGGATACCTTCAACCGCGGCAAGTTCGCGGAAATCGAATCCGGACTGGATGACGTGGGCGCCGAAACGGCCGACCTGCGCGGCAAGTTCGATGTGCTCAGTGAACGCATCGACACGCTGATGCAGCAGGCGGAAGCCGAAAAGGCCGCCACGCGGCTCGCCTTCGAGGAAGCGGTGGTGAAGCTGCGGGACGAGTTCGATGTGAAGGTGAAGATCCTCACCTCCACCCTGCGCGAAAGCCTTCAGGAAACCGAGGACGATACCCAGCGCGCCATCCGCGAGCTTTCGGCCAGCGTGCAGACGTCGCGCACCGAATCCCGCAGTCTGTTCGAGAAGGCGCAGACGGCCTCGCTCGACTCGCTTGAGCAGCGCATCGCCCAGTGGCGGGCGGAGATCGAGGACGAACGCGCCGAAGACATGGAAAAGGTCGCGGCCTCGCTTGTGGACATCGGTCACAAGCTCCTCGGCCGGAAACCGACAGCGCCCTGAGGTTCCATCCAGCAAGCGCAAGGCGCCGGTCTGCGGCGCCTTGCGTTTTCGTTTCAGCGAACGTCAGGCTCAGGCCGCAAGGGCCTGGCTGTTGCGGGTCAACCACGACTCGAATGTTTCCGGCTCCTGTCCCGTGAGCGACTTGTAGTCCGCCGTCACGCCTGCCAATCCACCGCGCGCGATGTTGTCATCGAAGGACGCAAACACCCGCGCCAGCGGCTCCGGCAGCCCAGCGCCGGTCATGCCTTGCACCAATCCTTCCACAGGGACATGCACCACGGTGAGCGGCTTTGCGGTGGCCTTGCTCACGAGGGCCGCAACCGTGTCGGTGGTGTATTCGCGGGGGCCGGTGAGCGTGTAGGTGGTGGCGCCATCCTTTGCCGAGACAAGGGCTGCGGCTGCGGCGCGGGCGAGGTCGTCACGGCTGATGTGGGCGATGCCGCCTTGGCCCGCGGCAGAATACTGCGTGCCGGATTTCAGCGCGTGGGGCAGCGCGTGGAAGATGTTCTCGAAGTACCAGCTGTTGCGCAGGAACGTGTGTCCCTTGAAGCCGGCGGCCACGATGGCCTTCTCGGTGCCGACATGATCGGGCGCGAAGGAGACGGCTGAAGTGTCGGCTTTCTGCAGCGAGACATAGAGCAGGTGATCGACGCCGGCCTTCTTCGCGGCGCGCACGGCGGCGAGGTGCTGTTCGAGTCGCTGGCCCGGCTTGTCGAGGCTGTCGGTCGAGATGAGGAGCAGGCGGGTCGCGCCCTTGAAGGCGCCGGCCAGGGCCGCTTCGTCGTCGAAGGATCCCTTGCGCACGGTGACGCCCTTGGCCGCGAGCGCGGCGAGCTTCGACGGATCGCGGCTGACGGCGATGATCTGGCTCGGGGGAACATGATACGTCTCCAGCAGGTGCTGGAGGGTGGCCCGGCCGAACTGGCCGGATGCGCCGGTGACGAGGTACATGAGACTTCTCCTTGATGTGATCTCTTTTTGAGAGTAAGTCTCATTTATTGAGTTGTTGAGAAGGCGCAAGACGGCAGTTTTGCTGCCCATAGTTACGGAAAGGGAACCAGGAGATGGAGACCACACAGGTGAGCGGGCCGGGCAATGGCTACCGGCAGTCGGCTGCCTTGAACGCGGCCTGTCCGATCCGGGATGTCCTGGACCGGGTGGGCGACAAGTGGAGTTCCCTCGTTCTCCTATCGCTGCGCGACGGAACCAAGCGTTTCGGCATGTTGCGCCGGGAGATCGAGGACATTTCCCAGCGCATGCTCACGGAGACGTTGCGCAAGCTGCAACGCGACGGGTTCATTGCCCGCAAGGTGATCCCGTCCACGCCGCCACAGGTGGAGTATTCACTGACACCCATGGGCCAGTCCCTTCAGGGCGCGCTGGGCTTGCTGGCGGAGTGGTCGGCGCAGCATCACCCCGACATTCGTGCGGCGCGGGACGCCTTCGATGCGCAGGCGGAGGCGATGACCTGAGCCGTCAGCCGCAGTCCTTGAGCCGCCACATGTCGATGGGCAGGAATTCGCGCGGTTCGATGCCGTACCACAGCGCACCACCGAGATCGGGCACGAAGATATAGGCCGGGGCCGGCTTGGCGGATTGCGGAAGATCGAGCGGCGTCAGCTTGTCGTCGAACGGATACATGCGGAAGGAGCCGGCATCGCCGGATTCCGTGGCGTCCGGGTCGAGCGGTGGTTCTTCCTGCGCCATGTAATTGTAGGAATAGCCGTTGGAAGCCGTGAGGCTGTAGCGGTACTTGCGCGCCGGTGTCTTGAGCACCACGTCGAGATCGCTCCAGGCGAGGGGTTCGGGGCGGAGTTCCAGCGTCAGTTCAAAGCCATCGGCACCGGGCATGGTGTAGTGCGCGCTTTTGCCGGTGCAGTCTGCGGCATGTCCCGAAGCGGGCAGGGCCACCCCGGCGATTGCCAGTGCTGCGAACATGAGTGCCTTGCGCATGAATGTATCCCCCGGGTCTTCCTGTGGCTGTTACGGCGTGGTTTAACGCCTTCCCGAGGGAGTCGGAACCATGACAATTGAAAAAGACATCGCGCGCATCCGGCTTCAGGAAGAGCGACTGCGCTTTGCCACCTTCGACGAGGCCGCCGCTTGGGCACTCGGCGGCGCCATGCGCACCCTGGCCCTGTCACGCAAGATGCCTTTCGTCATCGACATCCGCACCGGCATCCGGCCGCTGTTCTATGCCGCCCTTCCGGGCTCGGCGCCGGAGAATGCCGACTGGGTGCGGCGCAAGGTCAACACCGTTTACCGCTTCGAGGCGGCATCCTATCGCGTCGGGCTCGAATACAGGCAATCCGGCAAGGCCTTTGACCAGACGCGCGGCATGAACCCGATCGACTATGCCCCCGCAGGCGGCGGCTTCCCCATCCGCATCGGCGGCGTGGTGGCGGGCGTCGTCACGGTCTCGGGCGTGCCACAACGCGACGACCACAATTTCGTGGTGGAATGCCTCGCCGCCCACCTTGGCGTGCCGCTGGCCGAAATAGCGCTGGGCCCCGAAGGCGCGTGATGTCTCCTGACGTTCTGTTCTGGGTGCTGGCCGTCGTCGCCACCTTTCTGGTGGGCGCATCGAAGGGTGGCGTGCCGGGGATCGGCATTCTCGCCGTGCCCGTGCTGTCGCAAGTCATCTCGCCCGTGGTGGCCGCAGGGCTGCTGCTGCCGCTCTATGTGCTCAGCGACTGGTACGGCCTGTGGCTCTACCGCAAGAACTACGACCTGTGGAACATCAAGATCATCAGTCTTGCCGCGACCATCGGCATCGGCATCGGCTGGGCCACGGCGCATTACAACAGTGATGAACTGGTGAAGCTGATGGTGGGCCTGATCGGCATCTGGTACACGATCGACCTCATCTTCAAGAACCGCCGCACCAACAAACCGAAACCCGCCGATGTGCCGCGCGGACTTTTCTGGGGCATCATCACCGGCTTTGTCAGTTTTGTGGCCCACGCCGGTGGCACGCCCTTCCAGATGTATGTGCTGCCGCAGCGGCTGGAGAAGATGGTCTACGCCGGCACGGCGACGATCACCTTCACCATCATCAACGCACTCAAGCTGCCGCCCTATTTCTTCCTCGGGCAGATCAACCTGCAAAGTCTGGAGAAATGCCTCTACCTCGCACCCGTCGCGCTGTTCGGCGCCTGGGCCGGTTTCCGCCTGACGAAGATCATCCCCGAGCGCATCTTCTTTCGCGCCGTCGAGATCGCACTCTTCATCATTTCGGTGAAACTGATCTGGGATGCGATTGCGGGCTGGATGAGCTGAGGGGCGTGTCCTGTCGCCCGGATGACGACCTTATGGGGTCT